>JBBQPP010000733.1:0-2174 GCA_038217255.1 Bacteroidales bacterium
TTAATTCAATGGTGGAAATACCTCTTTCAAAAAAATCATCAATACTGGCAGCTTACCGACAAACCTACTATCAACTTTATGATCCTACCAACCTTGAATTATTTGGTAGAAATTCAAAACCAAATTCAAACGGTTCAACAATGGGAAATAGTATGAATTTTGCTGTTACTCCGGATTACAATTTTCGCGATGCCAACCTAAAATATGTTTACCGCGGTGGCAATGGCAGTCAGTTGTCTATGAGTTTGTATGGCGGCGGTGACAAGTTTGATTATGGTATGGAACGTCAGATTGTAAACACAATAATTTCGCGGACTGAAGAGGAACGCAACCGTCAGTTGGGAAGTTCAGCCCAGTTTGTTCAACCCTGGAAAAATGGGAACACAACTAATATTGCTGCCAGTTATTCCGTTTTTGAACGGCTGGCTGATGAACAAAACCAAACGGATAACACGAGGAATGGGAAAAAAAATATCACAAAAAGTATTTCGTCAGATAATAATGTTGACGAAATCACTGTAAATGCCGAACATACAGTTTCACTTTTGAACGGACATAGTTTAATTTTTGGCCTGGGCGCAATCAATAATAATGTACAACTTTCACGAAAATCGTTTGAAGATCAGGTTATTGACCTGAATTCGCAATCACCTCGAATAATATCTTATTTACAGGACGAATTGCCAATAGGCAGTTTTATGGAATTAAAATCTGGGTTGCGTGTAATTTATGCAACAAATTTGAAAAAATGGTTTGCCGAACCCCGGATTTCAGCATCCATAAAATTATCGGAAGAGCTTAAACTGAATGCAGCCTGGGGTTTGTATAACCAGTTCATGAGTAAAACTTCAATAGTGGACAGCTCATTTAATTACGCCTATTTCTGGACTAACAGTGACGATGTAAATATTCCGGTTTTGCATGCCCAACACTGGGTTGGTGGATTGTCATATTTTAAAAACGGATTGACTTTAAGTGCCGAAACTTATTTTAAACCAACTTCCGGAATTACCCGTTTTTATATTGGTTCAAACCGATTTGAAAAGGGTTTTTACGCCGGCAATGCACGGAGTATGGGGCTCGATATTTTTATAAAAAAGGAATACAAACGCCAAATGGTCTGGATTTCCTATTCATTGGGAAAAACCGAGGAACATTTTCCGTTTTACGCTCGCGATGAATACAAACCTGCTCCGCACGATCAAAGGCATGAAATAAAACTTGCAGGCATTTTCAATTACAAATCCTTCTATTTCTCAGCAAATTATGTTTATGGTTCCGGCTTCAACCACTACGATTTTGAAACCGACAAAGGTTTGAACCTGAACCAGGATTATAAAAGATTGGATGCGGCATTGGTTTATAAATTCCGCCCCGGAAAAGTAAAAACCAAACTTGGAATCTCAGTACTTAATGTACTTAACACAGAGAATATCAAATACTTCAACCTTCGCAGCACATCAGTGGACGACATTAGTTTGGTAAACATTTATACTGACGCCGTGCCTTTTACACCAGCATTGTTTTTTAATATTGAGTTTTGAGCACTGAGTTGTTGATATTTTCTATTGAGCAGGTGATTTTTTCATCACCTGCTCAATAGGATTGTACCCATTAGCTCACTTAAACATTCAGTTGAAAAGCCATTTTTTGAGCAGTAATAGCTAATTCCGTTGCAAGAAAACAATGCTCCTGTGTCATGGCAGTTTCGGTGCGGTTAACCACATCATTTACTAATTGTTCGCCATATGGCATATAAACATTTGAACAGTTATAATATTTTGTTTCCTTTTGGTTGACCAGAAACAGGTGATCACCGCCTTCGCGGCCGGCAATATCAATGTATTTTCGCATTTCAATATAACCTTCCGTTCCCAAAATAAATGTGCGGCCATCGCCCCATGTTCCCAATCCTTCCGGTGTAAACCAGTCGATACGAATGTATCCTGTGGCATGTGGACTGCGCACACTCATATCTCCAAAATCCATATATTTTGGATAATCAGGGATATTAAAATTTCCCACTTGTGAAGAACTTACTTCAGCCTGTTTTGAATTGGTGTAAAACAGAAACTGGTCGCATTGATGAGAACCAATATCACACAGGATTCCACCAGCTTTCCCGGGATCAAAAAACCAGTCAGGGCGCGATGACGGATTCATTCTGTGCGGTC
>JBBQPP010000734.1:0-2172 GCA_038217255.1 Bacteroidales bacterium
CGTGTACAAGGTGTTGGATACCGTTATTTTGCAGTTCAAAAAGCAAAGGAAATGGGCATTACCGGTTGGGTAAAAAATTCAGTCGATAGCGGAGTTATTGTCCTCGCACAAGGTATTGAAGCCGAAATAAAAACTTTTATCGACTATTTGTACATTGGTCCAACCCGTTCGCGTGTTGACAAAATATCGACTTGCGTGATGCAAATTACAACCGTTTTTGATAGTTTTAGCGTTAAATACTAAATCTGCTAAAATTGGAAAAATCAAATTACCACATGTCCGCGGAACAATTCCGCGAAGAGGGCAAAAAAGTGATTGACTGGATTGCCGACTATTACGAAAACATTGAAAATTATCCTGTCTTATCAAAAGTAAAACCGGGCGAAATCAAAGCATCGTTACCCGAAAATCCGCCACTCACTGGCGAGTCAATGGAAGAAATGATGCATGATGTAAATGAATTGATTATGCCGGGAATAACCCACTGGCAGTCACCAAATTTTTACGCTTACTTTCCTTCCAACACTTCTTTCCCTTCGATTTTGGGCGATTTAATTTCATCGGGACTTGGCGTTCAGGGAATGATTTGGGCCACCAGCCCGGCAGCAACCGAACTCGAAACCCGGGTTCTCGACTGGCTGGCTGAAATGATGGAAATGCCTGAAAAATTCAAATCAACTTCAACCGGTGGTGGTGTAATTCAAGACACCGCTTCCACTTCGGCTTTGACAGCAATAATTGCCGCACGCGAAAGGGCCACAAAGTTTCAGTCGAATAAAACCGGGATTCAGCATAAATTAGTTGCCTATATTTCGACGCAAACGCACTCATCGCTGGAAAAAGCGATAAAAATTGTAGGCGTCGGGAGCGAAAACCTGCGGTTGATCGAAGTGGACGAAAAGTTTGCCATGCGCGTTGATTTGCTACAAAATCAAATTGAAAAAGATAAAGCAGCAGGTTTAACCCCATTTTTTATTTGCGCTGCACTTGGTACAACTTCCTCCAACGCCATTGACCCAATTGCCAAAATTGGAGAAATCGCCCGGAAAGAAAATTGCTGGTTCCATGTGGATGCGGCCATGTCAGGTACCGCGATGCTTTGCCCCGAATTCCGTCATTTTCAGGAAGGGATTGAGTTGGCTGACAGTTATTGTTTCAACCCGCATAAATGGATGTTTACCAATTTCGATTGCGATGTGTTTTGGGTAGCCAGGCGCCAGGATTTGATCAACACTTTTTCAATTTTGCCTGAATATTTGCGCAATCAGGCTACCGAGTCAGGCGAAGTTTTTGATTACCGCGACTGGCATGTTCAACTGGGACGCCGTTTTCGTTCGTTGAAACTGTGGTTTGTAATCAGGCATTATGGAGTTGAAGGATTACAATTCCATATCAGGAAACATGTTGAAATGGCCCAAAAATTTAAAAACTGGGTATTGGAATCTGAAGATTTTGAGCTTTTTGTCGAACCGCCTTTCAATCTAATTTGCTTTCGCCACAAAGCCGGCGATGATTTCAACATGAAATTAATGAATGCTGTAAATGCAACAGGAAAAGCATATTTCACTCACACAAAACTAAACGGAAAAGTAGTTTTGCGAATGAGCATCGGCCAAACAAATACGGAGGAAAAACACGTAAAAGCAACCTGGAATTTGATTCAGGAAATGGCTGAAAGTAAGTAGTGTTGGTCATCACCCGACTTGGAGTCAGGTGATGACCAAGTTCAAACCAAAATAAAGTTTCAAAAAATACCAACATTTGAAATGTTGAAATTCCTCAAAAGTGTAAATTCTACGTTTATAATTATTTTATTATTTTAGCATAAAATTAAAATTCAATAAAAATGACAAACTTTAATCAAATGGAAATCTGGTTTGTAACCGGAAGCCAGCATTTATACGGACCAAAAACATTAGCTCAGGTAGATCTGGATTCATCAACAATAGTTGACGGGTTAAATAAATCGGGTAAAATGCCTGTGAAAATCGTTTTCAAACCTGTTGTTAAAACACCGGATGAAATCTTAGACATTTGTGTTCAGGCCAGTTCAGACAAAAACTGTATTGGGTTGATTACATGGATGCACACATTTTCACCTGCAAAAATGTGGATTGGTGGCTTGAAAGCGTTGAGCAAACCATACATGCATTTGCATACACAATTCAACCG
>JBBQPP010000735.1:0-2171 GCA_038217255.1 Bacteroidales bacterium
ATGTTTAAAACCCTCTATTGCGAACAGGTTTATTACCATTCGCATTTTATCGGGCAGTTGTTGTATCATTTTTAAAAGTTGCTCCAATTCAATCTGTTTATAAATTTCCGAATCGCTGTCTGATTGCAGTTTTTCGGATGAAAAATCATCGGTAAAAACCATGTTCCGTTTCTTTTTATAAAATCTAATGGCTTCGTGAACCACAATTCGTTTCGCCCAACCGTGAATTTTTTCCTCCTCGCGCAACTGGTGCAATCGGTCGAAAACATTCAAAACACTCTCCTGGAAAATATCTTCGGCATCGGATTTACTGCTGGCATAACGGTGCGCAACGCTAAGCATCATTGGCGCAATGTTCGCATACAGTAGCTTTCGCGATTTTAAATCACCTTCGATGCTGTGTTTTACAATTATATATAACTGCTTATTTTCCAATATCTGTTTGTATGAACTTTAAAAATCAAAAAGGTTGGGTGCAACCTTAAAATTGTTCCATTCCGATTTTGAAATAGAAATGTTGGGCAAACGTAGGTTCGTAATCTAAAGGAAATTTGAAGCGGGAGGATGCAATCGGATTTGAATGTGTCAATATTTAATCACCATTTGCAAGTTTTTTATCGCTAAGGCTAAAATAGGCAGACAATAAAATAACGAACTTCTCGGTTTCAATATTTGGAAACATTTGTTATCTTTGCCTTGATTTTAATTGAAGAAAAAGAATGAGATATTTTGAAACACGGTTTATGGAAGAAGTAAAAGAGTTTATCGCTCAATTTGATTCTAAAACTGTGAAAAAAATATTCTATAATATTGATTTGGCTGAGCAAACAAATGACCCTAAAGTATTTAAGAAACTGCAATTTGACATTTGGGAGTTTCGAATAAGGTTTGCAGGACTTCAAATCAGGCTTCTTGCTTTTTGGGATAAGTCGGACAACAAAGAGACGTTTATTATTGCTACTCACGGCTTTATAAAAAAGGTGGATAAAGTACCAACGACCGAAATAGAAAGAGCAGTCAGACTTAAAGAGAAATATTTTGACAATAAACAAAAAAAGTAATCCTATGGCAACTCAAGAAATCAAAACCTATTCGCTTTCCGAAATGAAAGACAAATATATTGGCGAGGTTGGTACAAAAGAAAGGGACGAATACGAATATGAACTTCGTATGGACGTTTTGGGTAAAATGATTAAAACAGCCAGATTAGAACGCAACCTGACCCAAGAAGAACTTGGAAGGCTTATTGGTGTGCAAAAAGCACAAATTTCAAAACTCGAGAGGAGTGCAAATAGTGCTACTATTGACACAATTATCAAAGTTTTCAAAGCACTAAAAGCAGAGATAAATTTTAACGTGAAATTAGAAAACAACTTTGTGAAACTTGCTTGACAGACAATTACAAACCATTTTCTTCCCCTAAATACTATTGTCAAACTTCAATTCTGTTGCTTGTTTTTTGTCAGATTTTCCAAAACGCCAGGTAAACCCGAAATAGATAATTTGCGTGTCCCTCACACTTACTGATTTTCGGTACAAAGTGGGCGTGTCGGTTATGTATTCGCTTTTGAGGGTATTGAACATATCGGAAACCGTGAAAATGAGTGATGCCTTGTTTTTAAATAAATCCTGCCGCAATCCCATATTCACGTAAAAAACAGGGTTGGCATGGCCTTGTGCTGTGATGCGCGCGGTACGGTGGTAGCCATAAACCTGCAACATGGTTGATTTCGTGATATTTACGTTTGCCCCCAATTTGCTGTCTAAAGTGTAGTCCGATTTGCTGGCCGAATAACCAATGTTAGAGGCATCAATTTTCTGATAATAACCATTTGTGCTCAGATTTAAAGTCATGAATTTGCCTGCATTGTAACTTGCAATGAATTCAATTCCCACGGATTGGTCTTTGGCCAGGTTTTCGAAAGTACGAAGTAAAACCGTGTCGTTCACATATTTCTGAATTTCGGCAAAACCGTCATATTTATATCTGTAATAAAGGGTTGTCTGAATAGTAAATGCATCTTTTTTAAGGCTGTAACCAAACTCAATGGAATGAATTTGTTCAGGTTTTGCGTTGGGATTTACTGCTTCCATATTTCGCGGGTCGCTGTATTCGGGAAATGGGTTCATCTCATCACTGTCGGGCCGCCGCACGCGGTGGCTGTAATTCA
>JBBQPP010000736.1:0-2164 GCA_038217255.1 Bacteroidales bacterium
CAGTTTGCTAAAAAACTGACCATTATTCCTAATAATTTTTTGTTTAGCAGGAGTTGGATGAAATGAAAAACTACCGGTCGAAAGCCGGTAGTTTTTTGTGCCTTAAAATATGGTTTTAATTTTTTTAAAGTCGATCACGTAAAATCTGCTCCACCTGACGGAAATCAATATCAGCTTTTTCGCCTAATTTTAATGAACGTTTTTCAAAACGGGCAACAATTTTTCCAATGGTTTCTTCACCAACATTATAGGCCGGCAGGGTCGTGGGCAATCCAACCGATTCGAAAAAGCCAACGGTTTTTGCAATTACAGCATCAATTTTCTCATTGTCAGTGCCACTGTTTATTCCCCAAATCCGTTTTCCGTATTGCAACATTTTGTCCTTTTTGTTTTCCCTTTTAATGTTCATCACTCCGGGCAAAACAATGGCGAGTGTCCGTGCATGGTCAATTCCGTGAAATGCCGTTAATTCATGACCAATCATATGTGTTACCCAATCTTGAGGAACACCAACTCCAATTAAACCGTTCAACGCAACAGTTGCACTCCACATAAAATTGGCAGCAGCATCGTAATCTTTTTTATTGGCCAAAACTTTTGGACCTTCTTCAATCAGGGTAGTTAAAATACTTTCGGCAAACCTGTCCTGAATGGGCGAATTTACGGGAAATGTAAGGTATTGCTCCATTGTATGAATAAAGGCATCTACAATCCCATTGGCAATCTGTTTATCAGGCAATGAATAAACACATTCAGGGTCGAGGATTGAAAATTGCGGCATTACTTTAGGCGAACCAAAAGCCATTTTTTCGGTGGTCGAAACACGTGTAATTACAGAATTCCCATTCATTTCGGAACCGGTTGCCGGAAGTGTTAAAACAGCTCCAATTGGAAGTGCATTTTCAACAGGCTTGTTCTTTGCCAGAATATCCCATGGATCATCATTTTTATAAAATGCTGCAGCAGCAATAAATTTAGTGGCATCCAAAACCGAACCACCACCTACTGAAAGCAGAAAATCAATGTTTTTAGCTTTAACAATTTCAACCGCTTTCATGCAGGTTTCATAATGCGGGTTTGCTTCAATACCGCCAAATTCAGAGAGTTCAACTTCTTTTAGAGCATTTTTCACCTGGTCGTAAATTCCGTTTTGTTTAATACTCCCGCCGCCATAAGTCAATAATACTTTTGCGTTCTTCGGAAGCTCAGTAGCCACTTTTGAAATTGTGTCTTTTCCAAAAATAATTTTTACCGGATTTTTAAATTCAAAATTATACATCGTTATTTGTTTTAATTTTTATGAAATTTGTGCCCACAAAAGTATTTCAAAATGATGGAAAAATCAAATGATGACACAAACGCCCCTGAGTTTAAGCAGATAATTGCGGCCTATACAGATGATGAAGTCAGAAAAGTGCTGAAAAAAAGAAAGCTTTACCAGAAAGAGGCTGCTGAATTTGCAATCCAGGAAGCAATCAGACGTGGGATTATTTATTCTGAACAGGATTTATTTGCAAAGGAATATAAACACGAGCCCGACAAATTCTCACTTTTCCCAACAATTGAAAATGAAAAAGCCCGTATTAAATTCAAAAAAAGCATTTCCCGCTCATTACTCATTTTAGGAGTAATACCACTGGTTTTTGGTGGGATAAAAATTTTTGAATCACAAAGTTTAGAAGGGATTGCAATTTTTGTTTTTGGTGCTGCCTGGAGTTTTGCTTCATACCAACTAATGCAAAAACCGGATAAAAAATTGGTTGTTCTTCTGTTTGTATTGTTGATTTTAGCCGTTGCATATATTGTGAAATTGATGATTTCAACCCATTCGCTTACCACAATTGACGTGCTTGTAACCCTTATTGGTGTTGGGTTTGTTTTATACGGCATTGGGTTTTTGTGGAATAGGTTGCTTTAATATGTTTTTCTTTTACAAGATACTTTGTATAAGCTCGTTTCAATATTTTTTCAGGGCTTTTACAGTTATGTACAAGAAAAAAAAACATCATATAACAAAACATTAAAAACATGAAAATAGCAGTTGCTCAATTTGAACCAAAGGATGGAGATAAAGCTTATAATTTGTCCATAATCCGAAATCTTACCGAAAAAGCAAAATCAAAAGGTGCAGATTTAATCAGTTTTCACGAAATGTCGATTACTG
>JBBQPP010000737.1:0-2162 GCA_038217255.1 Bacteroidales bacterium
GTTGACGGTTTCCTGATTTCCCCCTCCTCTAAAACAAAAAACTTCGACCACCTGAAAATACTGACTGAAAACAATATTCCACTTGTAATTTTCGACCGTGATTGCGAGGGGATTGAAGTGGACAAAGTTTTTGTTGACGAATACAAAGGGGCTTTTCAGGCAGTAGAACACCTAATAAAATCGGGATGCCGACGGATTGCGCACATTGCCGGTCCATCAACGCTTTCAACGGCAAGGCATCGATTAGAGGGTTATACTGATGCTTTAAAATTGCATGGGTTGCCTGTCAACAAAGAATACATTATAGAAAGCAAAGGCTTTACACCAAAACATGGGATAAGGCCAACCAAACAGCTGCTGGCACTGCCAAATCCTCCGGATGCAATTTTCACAATAAATGATGGGGTTGCAATCGGTGCTATGTTTGTGATAAAAGAAGCCGGGATTGTAATTCCCGACCAAATTTCGGTCATCGGTTTTGACGATGATCCACATTCGTCTTATTTTAAACCTTCTTTATCAACAGTTTGGCAACCAACCTACGAATTGGGAATGTTGTCAGCCCGTATCCTAATGAAACGGGTAAACACAAACAACGATCTCTCGAAAATTCGGGTGGAAAAACTATTTCCTGAACTTATTATCCGGGGTTCATCCAGGTAAACACCTCATATTTCTTATTCACAAAAACATTTTTAACTCTTATCCCTCCCCTCGGGAAGATTAGGTGTGCTTCTTTTATGCAAACCTTTGCATAAACTTTCTATGCTTATTATTTGGAATCCATATAAATAAAGATGTAACTTTCGCTGAAATTATTTCACTAACTATTTGGTTTTCAACTGATGATTGTTTCTACCAATAAAATATTCAAAAACTGCTACGGGCGTTACGGTATTGCTGCCGTGAATGTTTGGCACATGGAACAGGTGCTTGGTTTATTTAGTGCTGCGCAAAAGGCAAACGCCCCGTTCATCATTCAAACTACCCCGGTCGCCCGAAATTATGCAAGTCCCGAAATGCTTTTGTCCATGATTTCGGCAGCTTCAAAAGTTTATCCCGATACAGTTTTTGCCATTCATTTGGACCATGGGAACAGGGAACATGCAATTCAAAGTATAGAATCAGGTGGTTACAATTCTGTAATGATCGATGCCTCGCACGAAACTTTTAATAAAAATATTTCACTTACAAGGGAAATAGTTGATAAAGCTCATGCAAAAAATATAACAGTTGAAGCTGAACTTGGCGTTTTGAGTGGAATTGAGGATGATATCAATATCGATGAAAAATACAAAAAATTCACGCAGCCCTCTGAAGTTGAAGAATTCGTAAAACAAACCGGGTGCGATAGTCTTGCCATTGCCGTTGGGACAAGTCATGGCGCTTACAAATTTTCAGGCGAACAAGGGTTACAATTTGATATTTTAAAAAAAATTCAGCTTAGATTGCCCGGATTTCCGCTGGTTTTGCATGGCGGTTCGGCTGTAAATATGGAGGAAATTGAGCGTATCAATTCTGCCGGAGGCCAGCTTGGTACCGATGCAAAAGGAGTTTCAAATGCCGAACTTCTAAAAGCTATCGAATTGGGCGTGTGCAAAATAAATATTGCCACCGATGCCCGACTGATTTGGACACGTGTGCATCGCGAATTCTTTGAACTATCTCCGGCACAATTCGACCCGATTATCCCCGGCAAAACTTTTATAAATGAATTTGAAAACTTCAGCCTCGAAAAATTTGAATTACTAAAGGCTACAGGAAAAGCTTCAGAAATAAAATAAAAATGATAAGAGATAAAAAATACAAACTTTTAGCCAAACCTAATTCTGAATCTGGCATTTACCAGAGTATTCTGAAAGAAGAAACGGGTTGGCAATTCCTTAATTTTGAGGCCCGGTTAATGAAAAAGGGCGAAAAATGGAAAGGGAATACATGGGAAAATGAGTATGCAATAATTTTACTTGGCGGAAATTATTCAGTTAAAACAGACAAAGGGAATTGGGAAACCAAAAACGGAAGGAAAGACGTTTTCAGCGGGATTGCACATTCATTGTATCTTCCGAGAGACACTGAATTTGAGTTATTTAAGGCAACAGGAAAAGCATCAGAAATAAAATAAAAATGATAAGAGATAAAAAATACAAACTTTTAGCCAAACC
>JBBQPP010000738.1:0-2160 GCA_038217255.1 Bacteroidales bacterium
TCGGGTCAGCAATTTCGCAAGGATCGTTTAAGTTTTGAACGATTTCCGACTCTACCAGTTTTCCCGGGGTTTCACCAATCATGATTACCCGCCACGGGGTTTTATGCGGAGTTGAAAAAACCACTTTATCTCCATTTTCAGCTTGTCCTTTTCGTGGCGAAAGTGCAGTGCGTAATGAAAAACTACCTTCTTTTAGATTAGATTTCAAATACATACCAGCATAATCATCGATATCTGCTTCGGTAATTGCTGCATAACATTTCTCTTCAACTTTAATCGTCATCGGAAGTCCAATAACCATATCAGGAGTAATCTCCCCAATTTTGCGTTCAAAAAATTCCACTTCCTGCGATGTTGTGTAACTTCCATAATTCACTGCCCAGCAAGTATGGTTTTTAACAAAATTAAAGCTGGTCAACTCATCTGTAATTACATATTCGTGTGATTTAAACTGCTCCGGAAATTCAGTTCTAAAAGCAACTCCATCATTAAAAACCCTGAATTCGAGATTGATTTTTCTTTGTGGAAATCTTTGTTCTTTCAGTTCGAGTAGCAAACTGTTGTAGTTATTCCGAATGGTTTCAAACCTTTTCAATACAGGTTTCCAGGTTTCGTCAAACGAATTCTTTTTATCAGAAAGCACTTTCATGTCCTTTCCTAATGGTGGGGCTTGCTTAAATGTAAATGAAACTGAAGACGGCTCAAGGACTGTAATATTCTCAAATTGAACCGAATACTTGATTTCTTTATCAATTGAAACCGAAGTTTTGATTTTTCCATCGGGCGAAGCAAGCTGATAATCTTTGGCAAGAGCGATTGTCGAAACAAAGAACAATAAAATGAAGAGGCTGAAAATTCGTTTCATATTGAATTCTTTAGGTTTAAAACAGTTTTAATAATCAAAAGTCATTAAAAGCGTGAAATTAACACTTAAATTAAAACAGCAAAATAAATTTAGCTCAAGTTATTTTGATAACCCATTTGTGCACATAAAAAAAGGCCCGGCATAAATGCCAGGCCTTTCAATCAAACTAACCAAACTAAACCATAAACTTATGAAATCTTTATTTCAACCGGAGCTTTTTCCAATGCTTCCTCTTTTTTAGGCAGAACAATGCTTAAAATGCCGTTTTCAAATTTTGCGTCAACCGTTTCAATATTTACCGAATTCGGTATTTTGAACTGTTTTTCAAAATTGAAAGTCCCAAATTCACGGTGTGCATATGTGAATGCTTCCTCTGCATTTTCGTCTTTCTTTTCTTTGTCAACTTTGATTGTTAACAAATTTTTGTGGTAATTAATTTGTACATCTTCTTTTGCAAAACCTGGTAGCAACATTTCTAATTTGAAATCTGTTTCTGTTTCAAATACATTTGTTGCCGGTTGTTTTGCGCCGTTTTTTACATAATTTTCGTGATAATCGTTTTTCAAAAAATTGTTGTACATTTCGTCAACTAAATTCTTGTTTACACTGTAATGCGGATTGTAAAATCTAACTAAATTCATAACTTGTTTCTCCTTTTTATTTAATTGTTTAAAATTTTAAATTTCTACTCCCTTTTTTTCAATTCCTGTACCAAGTGAAAAATTCCTCTTAAAACTTCAAAAAAGCTGCCTTTTTAATGCCATATAGTCAGTTTTGCTGTAATAAAAATGCCAATATGACCACATTTAAATAAATAGGAGTTGAATTTACCAATCAAAATTTGATTTCGTTATAATATTTACATTTGCAAAAACTTTAAAAAAATGAGAATCGATATCATAACCGTACTTCCAGAAATACTGGAAAGCCCATTTAACCATTCAATAATAAAACGAGCAAAAGAAAAAGGCCTGGCTGAAATTTATATTCACAATCTTCGCGATTTCTCTGATGACAAACACCGGAAAGTAGATGACTATTCTTTTGGGAAAGGCGCGGGTATGGTAATGGCAATTCAACCCATAGAAAAAGCAATTGAAACATTGAAAAGCCAACACGATTATGACGAGATAATTTTTACAACCCCCGACGGTAATCTTTTTAACCAGAAAACCGCCAACCAACTTTCGATGAAAAGCAATTTAATGATTCTGTGCGGCCATTACAAAGGGATAGATCAACGCATCCGCGATCATTATATAACCATGGAAATTTCAGTTGGAGATTATGTATTA
>JBBQPP010000739.1:0-2151 GCA_038217255.1 Bacteroidales bacterium
TATTTGTTTGTTCAATATAAATATTCTTATAAAAATAATTCGTATTCAGGGTTTGGAACGTGTCTCAGTTTTGGCGACTACAAAGCGCAAAAAGCTGTTGGTTCGGTAATGAACCAATCCATAAAACTTGGGTTAGCACAAAAACTGATAAACACTTTTGAAGTTTGTGTCTCATTGGGTGCCAACAGAAGTTTAAACTATTTGATTTTTGATGAGGATGTCGTCAGTATCACTTTTTCAGAAGGAAGAGACGGATTATTATTCAAAAACAATTATAAAGAGAGTTACAATAATAGGTTTGGTATTGGTGCATTTTTAGACATGTAATTAAAGAACCTACTTTTTGATCGTTTATCTCTCTTTTTAAGGGTCGAAGTTAACCATGTTGATTTAATTAACACTAAGCATATTCCCCGGGGAGGTTCTTACATAAGAACACAATATTCAAGTATAGAATTTTCAATGAGATTTAGATATAATCTGAAAAAAGAAACTTATTTACCAAAAAGCTAATCAGCGGATTTTACTTTAAACTCGAAACCTTAAACTCGAAACTCTTCTACCCTTTTGGCAACTTCTCACCCGGGAACTGGTTTGCATATTCTCCCCAAAAAAGCTTTACTTCCCTTTTCATCTCTTTTGAAAGTGCAAGAATTCCAAACAGGTTGGGGATAGTCATTAAAGCAATGGTAATTCCTGAAAGTGTCCAGATGATTGTGGTGTCGGTAAACGATGCAAGGAAAAATCCGATAACATAAATAATATGGTAGTAAATTACTTTGCTCGAACCGAATAAATAAGTAATTGCTCGGTCGCCGTAATACGACCAGCTAATTGCAGTTGAAAATGCAAACATGAGCAGCCCAATTGCCACAATATATTTTCCAGAATCGCCAAACCAGCTTCTTGTAAATGCTATTGTTGTCAATGGGGCGCTGTGCATCAGTGATTTCCCCGTAATAAAAATTCCCGATTGGCCAACTAATTTCCCGTTGTTGATCTGAATTTCTCCTGTAAAAAGTTGGTCGTTCACCCAAACTTTCACATCCTCGGCAACAGATCTTGAATTGATAATCGTTGGTTGATTTTGAATAATACCTTCAGTAACAGATAAATTGCCGGAAAAAAAAGGTAGATCGGTTTTTCCAATAAGGTAACGATGAAGTTGTTCAACATCGTTTTTATTTGATTCGGAATAAGTATCATTTAAAACAACCATATCTGTATCCTGGAATTTATTGTCGAATTTTTCTGTCCAAACGCCCGATGACAATAAAACCAAACCAGTTAACGAACATATAATTATAGTGTCGATAAAAGGCTCGAGCAAAGCCACTAAACCTTCTGAAACAGGCTCGTGGGCGCGGGCTGCAGCGTGTGCTATTGGTGCCGAACCCTGGCCAGCCTCATTCGAAAACAATCCACGATTAACCCCGCGGTTAAAAGCAAATGCAATACTTCCTCCCAGAAAGCCGCCAACAGCAGCCGACCCTGTAAATACATCACCAAAAATGGCAGCGATCGAAGGAATTACATTTTCATAATTATAAATTATTACTGCAATTGCCCCAATAAAATAAATGAGTGCCATTATCGGTACAAGTCGGGAAGTAACCTGTGCAATACGCTTTATTCCTCCAATGATTACAAAACCAAGCAGTACTGCCAAAATTCCTCCTGTCAACATGTGGTTTATCCCAAATGTTTCGAACATTGAATTTGAAATACTGTTGATTTGTGGTAAGTTACCAGTGCCAAATGATGATAAAACAGTTGCAATGGCAAATATCACAGCCAGCCATTTCATGTTCAACCGGTTTTTCATGTAATACATTGGGCCGCCCGAAATGGATCCGTCCTGTGCTTGTTCCCGGTATTTATGCGACAAAGTAACTTCCACAAATTTCGTGGTCATACCAAGCGCGGCGGTAACCAACATCCAAAACAAAGCTGCCGGTCCACCCAAATGAATTGCAAGCGCAACACCGGCTATATTTCCCGTTCCAACGGTACCTGATAATGCAGTTGTCAATGCCTGAAAATGCGAAGTATCGCCAACATCACCCTCTCTGTCAAATTTGCCACGAACAATTTGTATTGAATATTTTAAATAGCGAAACTGCGGAAATTTCAGATAAATTGTAAAAAACA
>JBBQPP010000740.1:0-2147 GCA_038217255.1 Bacteroidales bacterium
TTTTTTTACAATTGTCCCGGCAACCACAATAACATCGGCCTGACGGGGCGAGGCACGGTAAACTTCGATGCCAAACCGCGCAAAATCGTGTCGCGAAGCGCCGGCAGCCATCATTTCAATACCACAACAACTGGTTGCAAACGTTAGCGGCCAAACCGAATTCGAGCGGCCCCAGTTGATTAAATTGTCGATTGTTGTCAGGAATGCGTTGTCGCCCAACGTATTCAGAAGTTCCAGCGTTTCGTTGTCGCCGAAATCTTCATTTTTCATTGATTTAATTTTTACACCCATTTCAAAGCTCCTTTTTTCCAGGCATACAAAAGGCCAAGTCCGAGTACTGTGAAGAAAATTATGATTTCGATAAATGCCCTCAACCCTATTTGTTTCATCACTACTGCCCATGGAAACAGAAATACGGTTTCCACATCAAAAATCAGGTAAATAATAGCGAAAAGGTAATAGCCTATATTGAACTGAATCCATGCGGGACCTTCGGATGGAATACCACATTCATACGGTTCAGATTTTACCGGATTAAATGATTTTGGAGCTACCAGGGTTGAGAATACTATTGCCCCACCAACAAGAACAAGTGCGACAAGGAAAAAGAGAATTAATGATTGACTCTCCATATATTGGTTTATTTAAATATTTGGATATATAAAAAAAACAGCGCAAATGTAATTTTTTAAATTTCACGTAAAAGTGAAATACAAGGAAAGTTTAGTCGATTGTAACTATTTAAAAACGATACGAATAAGACGCCAAAAATAAATTAGGGAATAACAATTCCCTGAGCCGAAGTATTATTCGACAAATGTTTAAAATATTGTTAGAATGACTATTGTAATGCCTCTAAAAGCATGTGTTTTAAAAAACAATCAAAAGAATAAATTGACTTTTCAGTTCAGGATATTTTCAATTTTATGCTAAATTTCAACCAAAATGGCCATCGAAATCCCTTCAACTTTTACTTCATTCGAAATTAACTCTCCGATTCCCTGCTCACTAATTTCTTCTCCTTTGGCAATCTGACGGTATTTTCCTTCGGGAAGTGCAACTGGAGCAGGTTTGTTTTGACCATTGAAAATCATAATTATTTTTTTCCAACTATCTCCAACTTCTTTTGCCTGAATGCAATAAGAAACTAACCCAAGTTGATATTGAGTGCAAAAATTAAGGTGATTCCGTATTTCTTCAGCCGTTTTCATTCGAAAAGCCGCATGGTTTTTTCGAAGCTGAATGAGTTTCTTATAATATTCAAAAACATCGTGGTATTGTTCTTTTCGTTCCCAATGGATTTGGTTTACCGAATCGGGTGATTTATATGAATTGCCATCACCATTTTTGGTGCGACAAAAATCAACACCAGCGTGTAAAAATGGAACTCCCTGCGACGTTAAAACAAACGCTCCTGCCAGTTTAACCATTTTTCGAAGCTCCTCGTCGGTAGCTTTTGGTAAGCTCATTTTTAACTTATCAAAAAGCGTGTAATTGTCGTGGCAAGAAACATATGTAATACACTGATTGGGTTCGGCCGCCCAGGATTTTTTTGTGGTTTCAACATAATCATACACAATCTGCGGGTGATCGGTTGCTGCAATAACACCAAATTTCACAGCTTCTTCACGTAGTTCGAGCCCACTCAAAAATCCTTTGCTTTTTTTCAAGCCATGATTACCTTTCAGTGCATCTCGAAAATCGTCATTAAACCCGGCGATCCCAGGCATTTGTTGAATATTGTTTTTTACTGCCCGCAAATGTTCTGGCATCGGGCTTTGATCAGCTGCCCAGCCTTCACCATACAATAAAAATCCGGGTACAGTTTTATCAAATTCGGTCCTGATGGTTTTCATTGTTTCTATGTCCAAAATTCCCATCAAATCGAATCTGAACCCATCAATATGAAATTCCTGTGCCCAGTATTTTAGCGAATCAATTATGTATTTTCGCACCATCGTGCGCTCCGAGGCAATTTCGTTGCCACAACCCGAAGCATTTGAAAAACTGCCATCGGCTTTTTGTCGGTTAAAATATCCTGGTACAGTTTGGTTAAAAACCGATTCTTTGGCAAAATAAGTGTGATTATAAACCACATCGAGAATCACACCTATTCCATTATCGTGCAATGACTTAACCAGTCTTTT
>JBBQPP010000741.1:0-2133 GCA_038217255.1 Bacteroidales bacterium
GGGGCAGAAAGAGTCCTAAAATCTTTACATGAGCTTTGGCCAGAAGCGCCAATTTTTGTTTTATTCCACGATCAAGAAAAAATAAAATTCTTTAATCAAGCCAATATTCATACTTCTTTTTTATCAAAACTGCCTTTCAAAAATTCAATCTACCAATGGTTTTTGCCACTCATGCCACTAGCTACCGAACAACACCAACTCAAAGATTTTGACGTGGTGATTTCTACGGCCAGCATGTTTGCCAAAGGTGTTATCACTAGCCCCAACACGCTTCATATTTCTTATTGCCACACTCCCCCTCGATTTTTGTGGGCTGACAACTATGCTTATATCTCTGAACTCAAACAAAGTCGATTCATCAAATTTCTTCTCCCCCACTTTATTCATCGCTTGCGAATTTGGGATAAAATGAGCGTAGACCGAGTTGATAATTTTATTGCAAATTCACGCATCGTCCAACAAAGAATTAATAAATATTATCGTCGTGAAAGCGAATTTATCTATCCGCCAGTAGAATTATCATCTTGTTCACTACAAAAAACGAGCGACTATTACGCCGCTGGGGGCAGGTTGGTGAGCTATAAAAGATTTGACTTAATAGTTAAAACTTTCAACCGTCTTAGTTGGCCACTCAAAATTTTTGGCACTGGTCCAGAATTAAATTATCTAAAAAATATTGCCAAAAATAATATAGAATTTTTAGGACAAGTTTCTGATGAAACAAAAAACCAGATACTTTCAGGAGCGCGAGCTTTCATTCATCCTCAACTAGAAGACTTTGGCATCACAGCCGTGGAAGCTATGGCTTGTGGCCGTCCCGTGATTGCCTATGCCGAGGGTGGCGCCACCGAAACTATCATCCCAAATGAAACGGGGGTATTTTTCCATAAACAAACTTGGGAATCTTTGTTTGATAAAATTTTAAACTTCAATTATGAAAATTGGGATAGTGGCAAAATCCGCGAGCATGCCGCCAAATTTGAAGATCGATTTTTTAAATATAATATAAAAAAATACGTGGAAGATAGATACGAAGAGTTTAAAAAAGGCTTCAACCAAGGTGTTTTGCTAAACTAAACCTATGAAAAACATCGGCATAGATATTCGCCCCTTGATGTCCTCCGCACGAACTGGTGTGGGTGAATACACATATGAACTTCTCAACGCTATATTTAATCTTGACAAGGAAAATCAATATTTTCTTTTTTATAATTCATACAAAGATGTTTCCCAAAATATCCCAAAATGGAAACAGCCTAATATCCACTATATCCACACTAAGTGGCCAAACAAATTATTAAATGCCTCCATAAAAATTTTTGGATTGCCTAAAATAGATAAACTAATTGGTCATTGCGACTATTTTTTCTCTACAAATTTCAATTTCACTGCTTTATCAAAAAACACCAAACATATTCTCACTATCCATGATCTGTCTTTTGAGTTTTTTCCTAACTTATTCTCTTTCAAAAGAAGGCTTTGGCACAAAATTATAAACCCAAAAAAACAATGCCAAAAAGCCGAAATAATTCTTACTCCTTCTCAAAATACTAAACGAGATTTGGTTGAACACTATAAAATTGAACCAGATAAAATTAAGGTGATTTATCCGGGTGTTAATTGTAGCACTCAAATACAAACTGAGACTGACATCCAAAAAAAATATAATCTCCCAAACCATTTCATTCTTTTTTTAGGCACAATTGAACCACGTAAAAATATAGTCGGCCTAATTGAAGCTTTTGAAATTTTCTGTAAAGAAAACTCATTTTCTAACTTAAACTTGGTTATTGCCGGACATAAAGGCTGGAATGACAAAAAGATTTATCAAAAAGCTAAATCTTCGCCATATAAGGATAAAATAAAACTTATTGGCCCTGTAGAGGCGAAAGAGAAAAATACTTTGTACTCTATATCTGAAGTATTTGTCTACCCTAGTTTTTATGAAGGTTTTGGTTTTCCAGTTGTCGAAGCAATGGCTTGTGGCACACCCGTCATTACCTCAAACCGTTCTTCTTTGCCTGAAATTACCGAGAATTCTGCCTTTCTCATAAACCCCAATCGCCCTTCCGAAATTTCAATGGCAATAACAAAACTAATTCAAGATAAAAAATTACAAGAACATTTTAAAAA
>JBBQPP010000742.1:0-2127 GCA_038217255.1 Bacteroidales bacterium
AAAAGCACAGCAGCAGAATGGCTCTGTTTTTGAAAACCGTGTAACAATCAACCAAAAAAACCAGCCCCTCAATTCAATCCTCGACCAAATCAGTTGGCAAGCCGGCGTTTATTTTTCTTATGACGCTTCAATTCTCAATTCAAATCAAAAACTCAGTCTCGAAGTCAATGACAAATCGCTATATACGGTTTTAAATCAACTGTTTAATCCTTCCGAATTCAGATTTACGGAACTGGAAAACCAGATAATCATTTCAAAAATTGACAATGAAATGTTATCTGAAGAAATAAAAGTGGATTCGATTCCGGTTAAATACTTTTTCCTTTCGGGGAAAATTGTCGATAACAGAAAAGAGGAACCCATAAAATATGCTTCTATTTCACTACTCAGCAAGCCAATCGGCACAATTTCGAATGTTGACGGAAATTTTCTTTTAAAAATTCATCCCGATTTTATTCGCGATACAGTAGTTATTTCGTGCATGGGTTTCGTTCAAATTTTAATACCTGCTTATAAAATACTTGATGAAGATATAATTGTAATGTATCCGTTTTCAATCAAGATAAAAGAGGTAAAAGTTGTTGCCACAACACCTGAAAAATTACTTAAAAATATCAGAGAAAATTTGTTGATAAATTATGGCGATGATTCGAAATTAATGACAGCTTTTTACCGCGAAACAATTAAGCAGGACGATGAATACATCAATGTTTCGGAGGCTGTAATTGAGATATTGAAAGCGCCTTACAACAATTCAACACGCAGCGATTTGGTGCGGATTATTAAAGGCCGCCGCAGCCCCGACGTTAAAACCTTTCAATGGCTTAACTTCAAATTACAAGGCGGTCCATTTACAATTACTCGATTAGATGTTGTTAAAACTGTAGAAACATTTGTTGACGAAAAATATCAGAATTTGTATGATTACAATATCAACAAAGTGATATGGTACAACGAAAAACCGGTTTATGTGCTTGAATTTAAACCAATTGACAACTTCAACGAAAATGGTTTTGAAGGCGAAATGTTTATTCATCGTGAAACATTTGCGATTGTTCATGTAAGTTTTCGATATACAAAAACCGGCTTAAAAAATGCTGAAAGCGAAATGATTAAAAAGAAACCAAAAGGCGTGAAAGCCAAGCCTACTTTTACCAATTACGAGGCTAACTATCAGCAATACAAAGGGAAATGGCATTTGGGAAATGTCAAAGCATCGGTAAAATTTAAAGTGCGAAGTAGAAATGACAGGATAAATTCGGAATATTATAGTGTATCTGATTTATTGATTACGGATATCCATGATACTGAACTTAAAAAATTCGACAGGGACGAATCGTTTACCCAGCGCGATATTTTTGTTGAAATGATCAACAATTATGACCCCGAATTTTGGGAAAACTACAACATTATTAAGCCTGATGAGGATTTGCAAAATGCGTTTAAAAGTTCAGTCGCAAAATAAATTCGAAAACCATAATTAGAGTTTAGAGCAAATGGAAGTGATTGTAACATCGAAATCTTCAAATCATCGGTATTGGAGCTCCAAAACATTAAATTTGACTTTTAATAGAATTAAAGAAGAGTTCTAAACTTCTTCTGATTTCTAATGTTGAATTTTTTATTTAGAACCAATCAGTTGTATAAGATAATTTTCACAAAGCTTTGATTATTAAAGCATAATTTCAATTCTAATAACTTAAACGAGTAATCTAAATATAATGAGCATAAAAATAAAATTCATCAACCTTTTGTTTTTTGCTTTGAGTATCCAGATTGGTTTTTCACAATCAATAAACACATCTACCGAAAACATTAAATCAATTTCCGAAAATTATAATCAGACCATACTTGGCAAAAATGTTTTTGTATTCGATTAAATTTGTATAAAAAATTTTATATGTAAATTTGGGTCTATTAACTTAAGCCAACAATAATGAATTTAAAAAACATTTCTCTTGTTATCTTAACCTTCTTTCTTACAACCACCTTATTTGCCCAGCAAACCCAAACCGTGTTCCTCTCCGGAACGGATGCCGCCAACACCGTTGACTGGGATTTCTTTTGCACCGATGGCCGAAACAGTGGCAAATGGACAAAAATACCGGTTCCTTCAAACTGGGAATT
>JBBQPP010000743.1:0-2125 GCA_038217255.1 Bacteroidales bacterium
CGCAACCTTCCGGGACGTTCAGTAATCAACGCGGTATCGGTATTTAGAAAATCAATGGCCCACGGAACTTCAAGTCCTTCGGCGAAAACCTCAATGTTCAGTTTGTAATCAAGGGTTTCATTTTCTTTTACAACCACAGATTTTACGGTTCCTGTTCCCTTTTCAACATCTCCCATATAAGCTAATATCGCTGAAATATCTTCATCACTAAGTATACTTTCATAGGGAGGCATTCCGAGTTGCGGAAAACCTTTTTTTATATTTTTAATTTTGTAACTGTCGGTAGCTCCAAATCTCCATATTCCATCGACCAGACTGGTGCCGTTTCCACCTTTCAAATCAACTCCGTGGCAAGTGGAGCAATATTGCTCGTACAATTCGGCCCCATTAGGCTGCGCAAACGTGCAAAAACTAAAAAATGAAATTACTGCAATCGAAAAAACTGTTTTTGTAACAATAGGCTTCATAACGTTGGTTTTAAATTCAATATAACAAAGAAAAAAAACGTTGTATTGTTCATTTATCTTCCAGAAAATCCCGTATTAATTATTTTGGATGAATACTTTTTCAGTTTCTACTATCCCTTTTTCATTTTTTAAAACGGCAAGAAAAATCCCATTGGCCAAATTATTTGTATTGACCTGAAAAGATGAATGTTGGATATTTTTAAGTTCTAAAACCATTTCCCCTTGCAAACCAAGTAATTCCAGCGAATAATTGGCAGGTTTATAATTCTGAATTTCAACCCGAAAATTGCCATTTGATGGATTTGGGAAAACTTTCATCCCTTTTTCCTTTAAATCGATATTGCTTGAATGCGTTGTGTTTTCGAGCATTACATACATCGCATTTTCTGGAAGCGAAATTTTCACTTCACCACCAGTTTGTTCGATTTCGATGGTTGATTTTGGATATCCCGCTGCGTCAAGCAATGTTGCCTGATTGATTCCCGCATTTTTCAATTTGAGCGTAACTTGCGTATTGGCACATTTCCAGGGCATTTTGCCTGTGTTTTCAATTATGAAGCCCGATACTTTTGGTCCACTCATGTCAAATTCTGTTGCAGATTCTTTCCAGCCAGTTGGCTGATAAACCGTGCCGACCTGTACAAGTATTTTCGATGATTTACCAATGTTTTTTTCATCCATCGCCACCAACTGGATTGATGCGTAATCATTTGAAGTTTCAATCGTTACATCGCTCAATTCGAAAGTTTTTTTTGAGCCGGCAAAGCCACAAACTCCTTGTGCTGAAGGAGCATCCATAACGCAAACTCCATATTTGTAATCCCAACTCAACTGGTTATTACTGGCAGTTATTGTTTTGTTCTGATAATCAATTAAATCCTCAATTTGTGCCGATACTTTCGAGCTGTCGGGTTTTCCATCATATACAACTTCCACTTTTCCGGTTAAATGGGCAAGTGGCGAAACTACGGTTTCTTTTGCCGGGTTAATCTTATCATAACTGTCGCGGTTTGGGTCGAAGCTGTTTTCTTCACTAATCAATGGCATTTTACGGTCGTAAATTGATTGAAGCGTACGTTCTTCATGTACCACCGTTTCTCCTGGATTTATATATCCTTTTCGATACAAGAGTGCGTTTGCCGGGAACATAGCCAATTGACCAGGTGTTGAAATGGTCCATCGATACATCGGATGCTGGCCGCCGGGTAGGTTTGCCCAGGTAAAATATGGGTTTGAATCGAACGATGAAGAAGTAGGCGAAAACCAATAGTAAGAATCAACGCCTGTTAACGACATAAACGCAGAAACAAGAAACGGTCCTTCGGCCTGGTATTTATGTGGCAAATTCCAGCCGCTTTCGGTAACAAGCATCGGATGCCCTTTTACCTGTTTGATATTTACGGGTAATTTATGGGGTTCGAACAAAACAGAATTGCCAACATAATTGTCGCCGGGATCAATGCGCCAGCCTGCATTTGGCCCAACATGTCCCGGATCAAAATAGCGGTTGACGGCCAAAACCTCACATGATGCATTCGCATATCTTTCAGCATCAAAAAGCAGGTTGGCATCCGCAGTTTTCCAGTTGTTGGCATTTATCAGTTGAGGGCAACCCAATTCATTTCTGTAATAATCGTGAATTTCCTGATAAAAATTCC
>JBBQPP010000744.1:0-2121 GCA_038217255.1 Bacteroidales bacterium
GTACTTTTAACATTTTGGATGATTACAACCGTGAGGCCTTGTGGATTGAAGTAGATACTTCGTTGCCTGCCGAACGGGTCGTTCGAGTTCTTGAGATAATCATTTCTTGGAGGGGTTGTCCAAAACAGATCCAGTTGGAAAATTGGGCTAAGGAACATAATATTCAATAGATTCATATTCAACCAGGGAAACCAGCTCAGAATGCTTATATTGAGCGTTTCAACCGCACTTACCGTGAAGACATTTTGAATGCTTATTTATTCAACTCTTTGAAGGAGGTTAGGGATATTTCAGAACAATGGTTGGAAGAATGCAACACTGATCGACCACATGAGGCATTACATGGCTTATCACCTTACGATACGCTATCCAGAATGCCTGACTATTCCAATTACATGTGATACTAATTTTGGGGTGTTGACACTACACATCTAGGATATTTATATAAAGTGGGTAATTCACTAAAACTATTAAATAAATTTAGGTAATAACCAATTTATAATAAAAACTTTTGTAATCCTATTTGGGAAAAACCATTAGGATCGGTTTTGACAATATTGGAAGAGTGGAAAAGAATAATTTTGCAGGATAATAATCCGGTTTAAAAAGATTTTTACCATTGTGTAGATATTGTCATTCGTTCAATTATGAAAAAAACTAATATCCTATCGCACACCCATCTTTTCTTCGATCGGATGCACCGAGAAGTACTCCGCTATCATCATCAATTAAAATTGCTTGCCCTCCCCCAAATTGATTAGTTTGATGATTAGATTTAATAACATCATGTCCCTTTTTGGAAAGTCCTTCAAAAATACTCCTCGGAATCCCCTTCTCTATTAAAACAACATTTCCTTGCGTGTGCCGAACTCTTGGAGCATCCATAGCTTCTTGTATATTCAATTTTTGATCAAGTAAGTTTATTAAAAATTGGACATGCCCTTGTGGCTGCATGTCACCCCCCATGATTCCAAAGGATAATTTACACTTTCCATTTTGTGTAATCATCCCAGGAATAAGCGTATGCATAGTCCGTTTGTTACCCTCTATCCGATTCGGTTGTGTAGGATCTAACGAAAAACTAGTTCCACGGTTTTGAAGAACTATTCCAGTTCCATCAACAGTTA
Source organism: Bacteroidales bacterium (assembly GCA_038217255.1). Lineage (GTDB taxonomy): Bacteria > Bacteroidota > Bacteroidia > Bacteroidales > Prolixibacteraceae > Draconibacterium. The sequence continues at coordinate 1,128 of JBBQPP010000744.1, forward strand.
ATCCTGATCCAAAAATCCCAGAGATACTACTTATAAATGAAACGGCATTTCTTTCTTTATCTACAACAGAAACATAAACGGTATGCGGAATAGTCCTATTTTGAAAATTGATTTTTTGTGTGGATATCTTTTCAATATTAATCCGTTTTCGACATTCATCACCATATTGTTTTGAGAGTATTGTTTCGATGGGTACTCCAGAGAATAAGGGATCAGTTACTAAAGAATTTCGAGTTTGGAAAGCAATTTTTTTTGCTTCGATTAACAAGTGATAATACTCTGTCTTTCTATAATCGGATGGGTTTAAATCGTATCCATCCAAGATATTGAGGATTTCTAAAGCAGTAATACCCTGGGTATTTGGCGGTAGTTCCCAAACTTCATATCCTCGATAATTGAATGAAATTGGATCTACCCAGGTTGTACTATGATTTTTTAAATCTTCCAAATCGATCAATCCATTTTTACTATCAGAGAATTTTACAATGGTTTTAGCAATTGTTCCGCGATAGAAAATTTCAAGTCCATTGTCAACAATAAGTTTATATGTTTTTGCAAGGTCAGGATTTCTTACTACATCACCTGGTTGAGCAATCCTTCCATTTATAGTATATATTTGGTTCAAGTATTTATCAGATTTGATTTTGTTTTCCGAGGCTTGCCATTCTCCAGATATTACTTCTGTGACTGGAAAGCCATTTTCTGCATAGTAAATTGCGTCTTCAAAAATTTCACTTATTGTTAGTTTGCCAAATCGTTCTACGGCTTTTATCCAACCATCTAATGCTCCCGGGATGGTAACTGATAAAATGCCCTCCTCAGGTATCCTCGCGAATCCTTGCTGTAGGAACCACGAGTAATTCGCTTTTGAAGGTGCCCTACCACTCCCGTTCATTCCATAAAGATGGTTATCTTTTGAAGAATATATAATTGCAAACGCATCACCACCGATTCCAACCATATGAGGTTCAACTACTGATAATGTGCAAAGCAT
>JBBQPP010000745.1:0-2120 GCA_038217255.1 Bacteroidales bacterium
CCTGAAGTTGAATGGGCAATGGTATTAATAGCTTTATCAACAGGATTTGATCCAAATCTTATGATTTCCAGAAAATCGAAGGCACACCAAAAAGTTTCAAATAGAAAGGCGTATTGTTCGAAAACTTTCAGTTTGTCGAATTGCTCTTTTACTGGAGAAGCAGCCAGAAGAATGTTCCCCTTGGCATCGGCTGTTTTTCGATATAATTTTCCGCCAACGGCAAGTTGAAACATCAAATTGAGAACCAGATAAGATTCCTGCTGATAGTTTGGTGCCGAAACCTCTTTGCGGAAATGCAACAAAGCATTTATTTCGAAAAGATCCTTTTTCCCTAATTGGGTTTTCTGCCTGGTCAATACTGGTTTATTTTCTTCAATGTATACACAAAATTTGTGGAAATCATCGACAGTATTTTGGATAGATTGTTCGTTCATTGCTTTTTTTGTTTTAAAATGTTGTATTTATACTTGACAGGTTTTAAAACCCTGCCAGGTTCCGAAAATAGTTTTTTTTTGTAAATGACAGATCAATTTCACAGCCATTTCCAGGAAGGAACAAGGTCTATCCCGTCCAATTTATCTTCTTGATTGTGGGTAATAATGATACCTTTTGCAGCCCCAGTTTCTGCTAGTGCATTTTTAATTCCTTTGATTTCGCGATCCATGTTTTCATTGTTGATTTCCCAACATACCTGTACCGCTAAAATAATCTGTTCGTTTTGCTTTACCAAAAAATCACATTCCGCATTGGAATTTTTAAAATAGAATATTTCATTGAAATCGCGCCTTAATTTATTGAAAACAAAATTTTCGAGTCTCCGTCCTAAGTCTTTACTAAACGAAAGGCTATTGGCTTTGGCAAACACAGGATCTATGCTGTAACTTTTCTTAGGGTTGGCAAGCTGTTTTTTAATCGATACAGAATATAACGGGATTAGTTCGATTAAGTAACTCTCCCTGAGATAATCGCAGTAGTCGATTACTGTTCTTACCGATTTTATTTCGAGCACTTTGGCGATGTTGTTGTAGCTGAATTCTTTGCCCATGTTGCTGAGTAAATGTACGGCCAACTTTATCAAAAGGTTTTCGTTTGTGATATTCCTACGGATGGCCACATCGCGGGTAATTATGTCTCGCAACAAGGTTCTCAGGTAGTTGTCGTCAGGATCTTCGAGGTATTCGGGGAAACCGCCTGTTTCAAAATACCGGTCAAAGTTGTTTAGGTTTCTTTGTAATTCAAAAAAAATGAGGAATTCCGGAAAGCTAAAAGGGAAAAGTTCTATTTGCTTGTACCTACCGGTTAAGCGTGTTCCCAATTCCCTGCTTAACATGCTTGCATTGGATCCGGTTACATAGAGCCTAAGCCCTTTATCGTTTGCCATTCGGGCAAATAATTCCCATTTATCGATGTTCTGAACTTCATCTAAAAGCAAATGCGTTTTCCCTGATTCGCTCGCCACTTTTTCCAACTGATCAAAGTCTTGCAAGGTAAAATTTATCAATCGCGGATCTTCAAAATTGATGTAAAGTGCATTTCCAACCGTTAATAGTTTTTGTTGAATCAATGTACTTTTTCCACATCTGCGAACTCCTGAAATAATAACAATCCGTTTGCTATCCAGCGGAATTTCAACATCTCTTTCTATCCAACCTTTTTTTGAAAAGTTTTCAAGTTGATCGTTTACGATTTCCGTTAACAATAATTTGCTGATCATATTTCAAGGTATTTGTTTACCTCAAAAATACTACTTTGTATTGAGAATACAAGCTAATATGTATTTTCAATACAAACTTTGCGCAATTATAAAATTTACTTTGCGCACTACTTCGATCAGGAATAAATCCACCATCGTTAATTAAATCCCTCATTTCGTTAATAAAACAAAGCCAGTTTTATTGACTTTCCGTCGATTCTTTATTTTCTTGTCCCCTTAAATTTTTTCTGATTTTCAACTTAAAAAACCAACATTTTATGGCAGCAGCATTTGGAAAAACATGGTGGGGCGAACAATGGTTAAATTCGCTGAGCAATATCGACTATAGCAACCGCTTGCCGCGCGGCGCTTCGTATGCACGGAAAGGGGCAGTCGAAAAAATCACAATCAACGGCAACCACATCGC
>JBBQPP010000746.1:0-2114 GCA_038217255.1 Bacteroidales bacterium
TGTTTCGCTTGAAGAGGCATTAATCACAATTCACAAACCTGAAAATACCCACGATTTAAAAAATGCAACTTTCAGGTTGAAATTTGAGGAGCTATTTTTTATCCAACTGAAAATACTTGCTTTAAAACATCACCGCGAAAATAAAAATAAGGGTTTCAGGTTTGCAAATGTGGGTTTCAATTTCAATACTTTCTTTTCGAAATTTTTGCCATTTGAATTAACAAATGCACAAAAAAAAGTGATAAAGGAAATCAGGCGCGATGTAAACCGGAATATTCAGATGAACCGGCTGTTACAGGGCGATGTGGGAAGCGGAAAAACTTTGGTTGCCTTAATGACGATGCTGATTGCCATCGACAATGAATTTCAGTGTGCTTTAATGGCGCCAACCGAAATACTTGCACAACAGCATTTTAACTCCATTTCAAAATTCCTGAACGGAATGGATGTAAAAGTTGCTTTGTTAACCGGATCAACAAAAAAGAAGGATCGCGTTGTTTTGCATGAGGCGCTTGAATCGGGGAAAATACAAATATTAATTGGCACACACGCATTAATTGAAGATGTTGTGGTTTTTAAAAACCTGGGGCTTGTTGTTATCGACGAGCAGCACCGTTTTGGAGTGGCACAACGTGCCAAACTCTGGCAAAAAAATGATATGATTCCACCACATATTTTGGTGATGACAGCCACGCCAATCCCACGAACGCTGGCAATGACAGTTTACGGCGATTTGGATGTTTCTGTGATAGACGAATTGCCGCCGGGCAGAAAACCAATTCAAACCATGCACTATTTTGAAAACCGGCGACAGCAGTTAAACAATTTTCTGCGGCTCCAAATGGAAAAAGGCACACAGATTTATATTGTTTATCCATTGATTTCAGAATCTGAAAAAATTGATTTAAAGAATTTGGAAGAGGGTTACCGGCATATTACCGAAACTTTTCCGGATGTAAAAGTGAGCATGGTTCATGGGAAAATGAAACCTGTAATAAAAGAAAGTGCAATGCAGGCTTTCAAAAATGGCGAAACAAAAATTATGGTCGCCACAACGGTTATCGAAGTTGGGGTTGACGTGCCAAATGCAGCAGTTATGGTTATTGAAAGCGCTGAAAGGTTTGGCCTTTCGCAGTTGCACCAGTTGCGCGGCAGGGTGGGGCGGGGAGCAGAACAGTCATATTGCATTTTGATGTCTTCGTACAAAATTGGACACGAAAGCCGCAAACGTTTAGAAACCATGGTGCGCACAAATGATGGTTTTGAAATTGCCGAAGTTGACATGAAATTGCGTGGTCCGGGCGACATTGAAGGAACCCAGCAAAGCGGCATTGGTTTCGACCTGAAAATCTCGAACCTTGCAAAAGACGGCGAAATCCTTCAACTAGCCCGAAATGTAGCAATCGATGTTTTAGAGAAAGATCCTCCATTACAAAGCATTGAAAACCGGATTTTACTTCATACTTTAATGGCTACAAAACAAACAGAATTTGATTGGAGTTTGATAAGCTGAAAAAAAGCAAAATCGTTTATGAAGAGCAAAAAACTAAAATCAAAAAAGCAAATCAACTTCAAGCCTGAAATCAAAAATTTGTGGTTCAAAGGTGGTGTTTTAATTGCGGGATTGATTTTTGCTTTTTATTTTCAGACTTTTCATTTTGATTTTGTGAATTGGGACGACCAGGTAAATGTTTACGAAAACGAAAATGTAGTCAATTTCGATGTAAAAGGAATTTTTACAGACCACGTTATCGGGAATTACAATCCTCTTTCAAATTTCACGTTGGCTATTGAATATCAAATTGTTAAAGAAAGTCCGGGATTATATCATTTCAAAATTGTACCCTTTCAAACGTCTGCCATATATACTTTTCCGGCTGAGTTGTCGGTTGTACATTATCTCAGTATGTTACCGACTTTGACAGTCATTGTGGTTGCTGTGTTTTATTTCAAAACTAAACGGTTTATTGCTTTCGGAATTTTGTTTTTTACGTTGAATATTGTTTTTGTGCTTCAGGTGGTTGGTGCCGGACAAGGATTTATTGCAGATAGGTTTACTTACATTCCATACTTGGGGTTATTTTTAATTTATGCAGTTCTTTTTGAAAAGCTAA
>JBBQPP010000747.1:0-2113 GCA_038217255.1 Bacteroidales bacterium
TGCCAGTAAAAAGTAACATCATCTAAATTTTTATGTTGATTTTTGTTGGTAATGGTCAGTGATCCTTGTTTATCGTTTAAGCGAAATCCGATATTTTGATACACCCGTTTTACTTCGATTATTTTTGGAGTAATTCCAAGATCAGGAAAAACAATTCCATTTAAACAGAAATTTTTGTCGTTGGGTTGGTCGCCAAAATCTCCGCCGTAAGCAAAATATTCTTTCCCCTCCTTGGTTTTTTTCAGGATTCCCTGATCCACCCAATCCCAGATGTGGCCGCCAACCAATCCATCTACTTCTTCAAAAGCTTCCATGTATTCTTTCAGGTTTCCCATGGCATTTCCCATAGCGTGCGCATATTCGTTTAAAATAAATGGGCGTGTATCATCGGAATATTCGTATTTGTATAAATCAGGAACTTCTAAATAACGACCTTGCCAAATCGGGCCTTCACCGCGTTTCCAGCCTCCAATAATATCAGATGAAATTGGGAGTTCTGCAAAATGATAGTGTGTTGGGCGAGTAGGATCAAGGCGGTGTGCTTCGTTGTTCATGGCTACAAAATTTACTCCATTACCAGCTTCGTTTCCGTGAGACCAAATTACCACACTGGGGTGGTTTTTATCGCGCTGAATCATTGAACGCAAACGCTGAACATGTGCTTTTTCCCAAGCAGTATCTTTTGCGAGTGATTCCGCTCCGTAACGCATTCCATGCGATTCCACGTTTGCTTCGTCCAGCAACAAAATCCCATATTTATCGCACAAATCATACAGATAAGGATCGTGCGGATAATGAGCTGTTCGAATGGAATTGATGTTGTATTGTTTCATCATCAGCACTTCTTTTTCCAGCCATTCGCGCGGAACATATTTACCAGACAAATAATTGTGTTCTACTTTATTTACCCCCTTAAACATGATCGGTTTTCCATTCAAAAGAACTTCCCGGTTTTTAATTTCTATTTCCCTAAAACCAGTGTTGCAAGAAACCACTTCAGAAACATTGCCCATGCCGTCTTTAAGCGAAATGACAATTTTGTATAGGTTGGGTGTTTCGTGGGTCCACTTTAACGGATTTGATACTTTCCCTTGAATTACCAACTCTTTATTTTTATTGGTATTAATCGAAGAAATAATCTGGGAAGTTTCTCCTTCAACTTCAATTTCATGCTTATTTAAATCAAATAATTTAAATTCGATTGTTCCGTTTTTGAAGACTTTTTTATCGTAGTTTTTCAGGTTGATTTTTGCTGAAATAACGGCATCCTTATAGTTTTCATCCAAATCCGTGGTTACAAAAAAGTCCTGGATTTGAGTTTTTGGCGTGGCGTACAAATACACATCACGGAAAATTCCACTCAAACGCCAGCCATCCTGGTCTTCGAGGTAACTTCCATCGCACCAGCGAAAAACCTGAATTGCCAGTTTGTTTTTACCTTTTTGAAGATATTTGGTCAGGTTGAATTCTGCGGGAGTTCGGCTTCCCTGGCTGTATCCCACTTTTTCGCCGTTTACCCAAATATAAAATGCAGATGAAACACCATCGAAATGAATAAAAGTTTCTTTCCCATTCCAGTTTTCAGGAACCGTAAAAGTGCGCATATACGAACCAACCGGATTACCATTTATACCTGCAATTTTAGGTGGGTTTTTATCAAACGGGTAGGTAATGTTGGTATAAATTGGCGTTCCGAAACCGTGCATTTGCCAGTTGGCAGGTACGGGAATATCTTTCCAGTTAGATGCATCGAAATTGTTTTTGAAAAAATCCAACGGTCTTTCGTCAACATTGGCAACCCAGTTAAATTTCCATGTTCCGTTAAGCATTTGCACCCATTGCGATTTCATTCCTTCTTCAAAGGCTTCTTCTACCGAACTTAAAGGAAAAAAAGTAGCGTGAACCGGTTCTTTGTTTATCCCGATTACCTGTTCATTTTCCCAATCGTTTTGGGCGAATACGAACGAACTCAGAAAAATTAAGATTAGTATGGTTTTAATTCTATTCATTTTAAGCCTTGATTTTAATGATTTTGAAGGTCTAATATATCCCATTGTTTTCTTCCAGCCAATTTACATAATCGTTTGGCAATTCTCTAACTTTTTCTGACATT
>JBBQPP010000748.1:0-2110 GCA_038217255.1 Bacteroidales bacterium
TTGGAAGTTAAAAAAGAAGCCATCGACAAGCAACTTTCGGCTACCCAAGTAAGCTATTCGAAAGCCGAAAATGATCTTGAAAAGCAGAAGTATGCTGCGGAAATCAAAACCCTGAATGCTTCTGAAAATCAATTGCGGGAACAATCTGTAACAGTAATCAAAAAAGCGAATCCCAACGCAGAGACCAACGATAAGGATTATGTGTTTATTCACTTTATTTTGACAAATCTTCCGCGCGGGCTGATTGGTTTACTTTTGGCCGTTATTTTGAGCGCAGCCATGTCCTCCACCGCTTCGGAACTAAACGCTTTGGGAAGTACAACCGCCATTGACCTTTACAAAAGAAACGTGCCCGGAAAACGGGAAAAACATTATGTTGCGGCTTCCCGTGGCTTTACACTTTTATGGGGAATCATTGCCATCTGCGTGGCCTGTAGTGCGCATTTATTTGACAATCTTATCCAATTGGTAAACATTATCGGTTCCATTTTCTATGGCAATGTTTTGGGTATTTTTCTGCTTGCATTTTTTATAAAGTATGTGCGGAGCCAAGCTGTTTTTATCGCCGCCTTAATTACCCAAATTATAATAATCTATTTTTGGTATATAGACCTTATGCCCTATTTATGGCTGAATTTGGCGGGTTGCGCAATAGTAATGGGAATTGCGCTTTTGCTTCAGGTTTTTATACCCAAAAATGGGAAACCTAATCCGCTGCAAGTTTAACCTTAATGAGCTCCAAAATTTGAAGAGTCCGTTGGATACCTATCTGAAACGGTTATATTTGATAAAAGAAATTAAAATAACAGGGGATACAAGTGCGATATATACGTCACTCCTATGTTTTATATACACATGTTGCCATCAATTATGAAAAAAACAATCTTTATAGCATTTTTCATCTTATTAACTACTAATTATGGATTTTCTCAAAATGAGTCAATAATGAAGTTAGTTGAAAAAACAAATGGAATGAAACTTGATATGTGGGATTTGACAGAATTTGCCCAGAAACATCTTAAGGAAAAAGAAGAATTAGCAAGGTTTTTCTATTACTGGACAAGTACAAATATTCAATATGACGATAAATCTTTAAAAGAAAAAAATGAGGGAACAATCTCATTGAAAGAATACTCAAATCGACAAAATGAATATGAAGTTTATGAAAATAGAAAAGGAGTTTGCGCGGGATATTCTAATCTTTTCAAGTGGTTTATGGACGAGGTTGATATTGAGGCAACAATAATAAGCGGACATATTCGAGACGAAAGAAATCATTATGTTGAGTTAACAAAAGATGATAGTTTTCGACACGGTTGGAATGCTATTAAACTAAATGAAAAGTGGATACTTGTAGATACAACTTGGGGAACTGCCAATGAATTCACAACATCGGAATTTTACTTCGATATGAAACCTGAATGGGCAATTATCACCCATTTTCCAGAAGAAGGTAAATGGCAATTATTGGAAAAACCCTTGACATTACAAGAATTCAATAATTCTAAATTTATTAGTCCAATATGGTTTCTTGTAGGGTATTCGGATATACCCAAAATAATGGCTGACAAAGATTACTATTATTTCGTCTTTAAAAACAATCCAAATTCAGATTGGTCTGTGAACTTACAATATAGCACCGATAATATAAATTTCGAATCAATACATGGAATTGACCCGATTGTACAGGATGGATATACATATTATCGTTTTGACAAAAGTTTAATATCTGATAAAACATATTTCAAGGTTAATATTTCAGAATTAAAACCTGAGGAAAACCAATATTTAACAAGAATGTATAAAGACGTAATTAATTTTAAAATATAAAAATAACTGGTGGCAACAATGGTAACCGTTGCACAACCCCATAATTTATAAAAACCCAACCCATTTAAGCCGCTTTCAGCGGCTTTGTTTTTTTGATTAGGCTTGAAAATGGGGCAAATTTGGAGCTTTTAAAAATGGCCATTCTGTGTTCTGGAGCAACGTTTTGGGCGAAAAAAACAAAACAAGGCATCCCGCCCCGCTTTTTGTGCGTTTTTGGATGAACTTTAGGTATTTTTTGAGGTTGTAGGCCATTGCCGAGAGGTGCATGCACTTATTGGCC
>JBBQPP010000749.1:0-2109 GCA_038217255.1 Bacteroidales bacterium
AAGAACTTTAATATGAATAAAATACCGCATCTTGTTGCCCGAATCACCTCCATAATCTTTCATCCGCTACTTATTCCTATTATTGGATTTTTGCTTTTGTTTAACTCCGGATTTTATTTTTCCATTTTACCCTTAAGCGCGAAATGGCGTATTTTGCTGATTATTTTCATATCAACCTGTGTGTTACCGGCTCTCAGCATTTTGTTGTTGTCATTAAATCCAAGTTTTGATGTGAAAATGGAAAAGAGCACAGATCGGGTTTTGCCGTTAATGTTTAGTTCAATTTTTTATTATATGGGTTATCTGATACTTCGGCAAATGCCCATATTCCCAATATACAATTTCTTTTTAGTTGCTTCAATTCTGGTTCAGATTGCACTTTTAGCAGTTTCCCTGAAGTGGAAAATAAGTGCTCATTCGGCTGCTATCGGCGGACTGGTTGGTGGTTTCTTTGGAATGTCTTTTATTCTTCATGAGAATCCATTGATAATCCTGACCCTACTTGTTTTGATCGCGGGATTAGTAGGATCAGCACGTCTCGTTTTGGGAAAACACAGCAGTTTGCAGGTTTACTCCGGATTTTTACTTGGATTTCTGATTATGAGCATGGTCTTCAAATTCATTTGAACCCAAAGAATTCACGAAAATTTCGAATCAAAAACAAATTCTGACCTTAAAACATCATACCAGACCATTCCTTTTTAGTAACGCTTTTGAGGTTGGTTCCTGCCCCCTGAAAGCTTTATACAAAATCATCGGGTGTTGGCTTCCTCCCTTTTCCAGAATGTTTTTCCTGAAGGAATCTGCCGTTGCCAGGTCGAATATTCCATTTTCCTGAAATAGGGAAAAAGCATCGGCATCAAGTACTTCTGCCCATTTGTAGCTGTAATATCCTGCATCGTATCCGCCCGAGAAAATATGCTGAAATGATGTACTTTGCAGACTTCCGTCAACCGGCTCAAACAAATCTGTTGAGGCAATGGCAGTCATTTCAAACTTTTTTAAATCTTCAGTTACCGGATTTTCCCTGTCGTGATAAGCCATATCGAGCATGGCAAAACTCAGTTGTCTTTCCATCATATAGGCTGCCTGAAAGTTTTGTGCTTTCTGTATTTTCTGAATCAATTCTGCAGGCATTTTTTCGCTGGTTTGGTAATGAACGGCAAACTGATCGAGCCAGTCTTTTTCGTAGGCCCAGTTTTCATGAATTTGAGAAGGCAATTCCACGAAATCCCAGTAAACGTTTGTTCCTGAAGTTCCGGGGAACTGGCATTGTGATAACATTCCATGTAGTCCATGCCCAAACTCGTGCAGAAAAGTCGTCACTTCATCAAAAGTCAACAGTGATGGCTTCGTTTCGGTTGATTTACTGAAATTTGTAACCAGCGAAATATGCGGACGAACAGAATTTCCGTTAACATTCGACTGCGACCGGTAATCTGTCATCCATGCTCCTGAACGTTTGCCTTCGCGCGGGAAAAAGTCGAGGTACAACACAGCAATAAACTGATCAGCATCGTTGTAAACTTCGTAGGCAGTCACTTCCGGATGATAAACTTCGATGTCTTTATTTTCCTGAAGTCGGAGTCCGTAAAGTCTTTTGGCCAGAGAGAATACGCCTTCAATCACCTTTTCAAGTTGCAAATACGGTTTTACTTCTTCGTCGGTAAAATTGTATTTTTCCATTTTCAACTTCTCCGAAAAATAGGCCCAATCCCATCGCTGAATTACTCCGCTAAAACCCGATTTTTCAGCAAATTCCTGAACTTCAGCAAATTCTTTTTTTGCAAATGGCTTGGAAGACTGATGTAATTCTTTAAGAAATTTGTCCACTTTTTCAGGAGTTTCGGCCATCCGTTCCTGAAGTTTATATTCTGCATGAGTTTTAAATTCAAGTAAATTTGCTTTCTCTAAACGCAATTCAACAATTCGTTTAATGTTCGCTTTGTTGTCGTTTTCGTTATCGTGATTGGCACGAGAACCGGAAGCTCTGAGAACTTGCTCGCGCAACCCGCGGTTGTCGGCATATTTCATGAAGGGAACAAAACTTGGATATTGCAAATTGAAAAGCCAGCCTTCCTTGTTTTTCGATTGGGCCGTTTGCGCAGC
>JBBQPP010000750.1:0-2100 GCA_038217255.1 Bacteroidales bacterium
CCTGCACAAAAAAGCCAAAACCCGGCTTCAAATAACAGCGGTTCTTTCCTGAAAAACAGATATACCAACTCACACAAAAACCCAACATAAATTAATGCAATGGGAAAATGCACAAGCATTGGATGAACATGATCAATAGAAAACATTGCGATAGAATTACTTTTTGCCAAATATAGTTTGTTTTATAGCGAATGAAAATCTATAAAAGTCAAAAACAGCAAGGGTGGTTAAACAGGACTTCTATGCAAAAGTATTTTTGATGACACTTTGTGCCGCTTATGCGCACCCAATAGAAGAAAAGGTAATCGCAGAATATGAAGCAGATGAAAAACGGAAACACCCACAAAAAATCAACCGCATCAATGCTTTGGCAATGACACAAAATATACTGATTGGGGTAATGCTGAAAAACCAATTTGAAAAAGCGCTGGATGCATTTGACAAAATCGTTGAAAGCACCCGGAAAATCATCCGACCCGGGCGAAGTTTTGAGAGGAATAAACGCCCAAGAAATCTTACTCAATGAATTACAAACGATTATGATATATTATTAACTAAACGACATTGATTTGTAAATGAGTATTTTTGACACTAATCAAATAAACACAACAAAAATGATTTCGCAAATAATAACAGAATTGGAATTAGTGGCTGACCCCGGTGCGAAAAGAAGCTTCAAAAACAATGTTTCCTACAAGTATGAAATATCTGGGAATTAGAACACCAGATTTAAGGATTTTGCTTAAAGAATGGTGGGTTGAAATAAAAACATGGCCACCGGAAAATCTGGTTCAATTTGCAAAACAACTTGTTGAAACCCGCATTTTTGAATGTAACCAGGTTGCTTTCGAACTGCTTTGGATGAACAAAACCGCGCTCAGGTTAATCAAACTGAATGATTTACAAGAATTGGGCAAAAACATGGACAACTGGGCAACAACCGATACTTTTTCCGTCATGCTTTCGGGCTGGGCCTGGCGCGAAAATCAAATTAACGATTCGGACGTGTTAAATTGGTTAAAATCAGAAAACCTTTGGTGGAGAAGGGCTGCGGTAGTTTCAACAGTTCCATTAAACCTTCGGGCAAGAGGGGGGAAAGGCGATGCAAAACGCACCCTCATGATTTGTGAAAAAGTTGTCTCCGACCGTGATGACATGATTGTAAAGGCACTTTCGTGGGCGTTGCGCGAACTGTCTAAAAGTGATAACCCTGCCGTTGAAGCGTTTATGAAAAAAAATGATGGACAACTTGCGGGAAGGGTTCGAAGGGAGGTTTATACAAAATTAGAAACGGGGAGAAAAAATGGGTAAGTATTTTTACTCACAAGTACAACTATGCAAGCTATCCACAATTTGACTCAGAATTTCGTATTTCAAAAAATAGAAGGTATTTTTTCCATCTCGTTTGGCGCAAAGCACTCCTTTGTCTTTTAGAATTCCCAAATGATGCGAGGTTGTTGATTGTTCAATTCCCAACAGTTCATGAATTTCGGTAACTGTTAATTTTTTGCCGCCTTCAAGGTGTTTAAGGATTGCAATTCGCATCGGATGCGCCATTGCTCTGAGCATATTTGCCGCAACTTCAAGTCTTTCAGTATCTAACTCCTTGATTTTTAACATTTATGATAATTTTAATAAATGCAAATATATAAATATTTAGGATTAATGCTATAAGCCTAATTCAATTTGAAATTAATTTGAATAAGCCGCTATTTTTATGCTTTTTTTAGTGAATTTATGGCGTTTTTAATTAAAAATTATCCTATGTTAGTTTTTAAATTAAAAACCGCGGTATTTCAGCTAAATGACAACGATAGAAAAAATTAAAGCACCAATTGAGCAGGAACTAAAGGAATTTGAACCATATTTTAAAAAATCGTTGCAAAGTGATGTACCCCTTCTGGCAACTATTTTAAATTTCCTATACCTTACAAAAGTAAAGCAACTCCGTCCAATTTTTGTTTTTCTTTCGTCTAAATTGCATGGCGAAACCAACGAATTTTCAAAGTTGGCTGCTTGTTCAGTTGAACTGCTTCACACCGCCACTTTGGTACACGACGATGTGGTTGACGAATCGTATGAACGGCGCGGTACTTTTTC
>JBBQPP010000751.1:0-2097 GCA_038217255.1 Bacteroidales bacterium
TGAATTGACACTGGCCTGTTTAAACTGAACAGTTGCGGCAACGGGTTCACAAAGCGCTTTTGTCCCTCCTGCCGAAATCAGCGAAGTTTGACCCGAATTCCATTTTAAACCCTGGTTTTCCAGGCGGGCACTTGTCAATAAAATCATCCGTTTCGAATGTCTTTCAATTCAAGATTTTTCCCACCCAAATATCCGGTAGCTCCCTGCCAGAAAGGACTGTTCACCGTAAAAACCCCCTGGTTGCCATCCCATTTCAATTCATCGGTATCTGAAGTAATCACATTCCCCGGGTTTGATAAAGTTCCGCTTAAACTTGTAGTATCGGCTTCGAAACTGGAATGTTGAAAACCATGTTGCAGAAATGAAGTGCCATATTCAGCATTTTCTATATTGATAACATTATTATCCTGGTAAATTTTAGTATTGTCGAAAACATCTTGCCTTTGGTAATTTCCTTCAACTATGGTTTTTGCTTTTTGAATGGTTTTCATTCGGTAGGGGAGTGCCAGTAACATTTGTGTCATCATAACCGGGTGCATGGCAATATCGAAAAACATGTCCTGGTATCGCTGGCTGTAATTGTTCATATAGTCGTAATAGGCGTGCCACATAATTCCGTCCAAATCGAAAAACGAACCGAAGGCATAAAGCAGTGATGGTGCCTCTGTCTGAAAAATATATGGATATGGATGGTTGTATTCACTTAAAACATGAGGCATGTTTTTTACTTTGGTAAGGGGCATTTTATTAATGGTTGAACCCTCCGGATTGAGAAGAATAGATTTGTTTTGTAAAGTGAAATTTGTGTTGGACCAGCCATTCGGAAAATTTGGGTGATCCCAATACATGTGGAAATCGATATAATCGGCCTGCGATTGTGCATACATATCTGCCAGACCGAAATAGTTGTTGGTAAAGGTAACCGGGCATTTTACATTGAGGTCGTTTTTCAAAAACGCAGACAACTGTTCTGTATATTTTTTTTCGATATTGAAATAGAATTCGGCATTGTCGCCAACGCGTCGTTTAGTGTATTTCCCAATTTCCAAATTCTTCGTACGTTTTATATTTTTAGCCGAAAGTGATTCTCCATCATCAAGGCCGGTGCCAAAAGTTTCTGTTACTGTTACCGAGTCGAGCCAGAAAGTACCGGTTTGTTTTCCCCATTCAAAAGCGACAATTAATGCATTTGAATCGAATGGGCTGTTAAAATAAGTTTCGTAATATTTCCAGTCGGTTGCAGTGGTATAAAAAGGCCCGGCAATCCATTTCCATGTTTGGTTTTCCATTACTTCTATCCGAAGTTCTTTTTCCACATCGCCTTTTGCGTAAAAGCCAATTTTATAAGCTTTGTTTTTTTCTACCTTGAAATTATTGGTTTTCAGTTGTACATTCCAGTTTTCTGTACCGGGAGAGTTAACTACAATTTTTATAGATTTTGTTCCATGTTTTGAGCTTAATGCATCGCTAGTTATACTTCCTGTTGCACCGCCTGTAACCAAAGTGCTCCAATAGGTGAGGTTTTGTTCGAACGAACCGTTTTTCACCAACTCTGTAACCACTTCGGTTCCTCCTCCTTGCCAGGCTGCTAATAGTTCAGTATCATTGGCATATTTTTCAACAAGCCAGTCGTTGAATAACGTATCCAGTTCATTTGAATAAAAAGGGCCAATTCCACCGGGTACATCTCCAAAAATAAAGTCCGAATTCCATCCCAGCCAGCCGTTGAACATCGAATTTTCGTTGGTGAGTTCGAGGTTGGCCATTGCCGGATCATCGGCATAAGCTAACCCGGTGTAAGGATTTACATGCCCAATGATTTTTTCAGAAAAATCCTTTTGAAGGTCGATAAGTTTTTGATTGAAAAGGGTAACGTATTTGCTTTGGTCGTTTTTAATGGGAGAATCAATCCCATCGCCTGTTTTATAAATTCTTCCGGCATGAATGCAGAAGTTGAAATAGATGCCTTTATCTTTTAAGCTTTTGATGAAATAGTCCATTTTATCCAGCCGATCTGCACTAATTTGTAGCGTATTTTGTGATGAGTTTTGAAAGAGCCCGCTACTTCCTTCCACATCCATTAAATGAATCCGAACC
>JBBQPP010000752.1:0-2093 GCA_038217255.1 Bacteroidales bacterium
TTAAATTATCAGACTACTATTGGCGGTAATACCCCGTTTTATTATCAGACCCAGGTTTTGGTTTCTGAGTTAAGAGGTGCCAGTGCTGAAGGATTAGGTGGAGGTACAACATTACGCGGTGTTAAAAGGAACAGGGTAATGGGAGATGGATATTTTCTGGGAAATATTGAGGCCAGATGGAAGGTTGTCCGGTTTAGGATGATTAATAATAACTTTTATCTGGGGCTGAATGGATTTATGGACTTCGGTCAGGTTACAAAAAAAATGTCAGGGATTGAGAATGTACCGGCTTCGGATTTGAGTTCGGAAACTGCAAAGGATTATTACGACAAGAATGCTGAAAAAATGCACGTTTCATACGGTGCAGGGTTAAGGATTGCCATGAACCAAAACTTTGTCATAAAATGTGATTACGGGATTGCTGCCGATGAACGTGACGGAAAATCGGGAATATATATCGGACTTAACTATTTGTTTTAGAAACTATAATTTAATTACTGAACCATGAAAAAGATAACTCTTTTTACCGCAGTGCTGATAACAATTGTTTTAACACAATTTTCATGCACACAAACAAATAAATCAGGTGCTGACAAAGCCGGGATTTCAAGTGATACTTTGAAACTGGCCAGCGAAAAGCTTCAAACCTATATCCACAATGGGAAATTGGGTGGTATTTCGGCATTGATATACAAAAACGGCGAAACTGTTTATCGCGAAAACTTTGGTTACTTAAATCTGGAAGAGAAAACACCGATGGACGAAACTGCCATTTTCAGGATTTTTTCAATGACAAAACCAATTACTGCCGTTGCTTTAATGACATTGTTTGATGAAGGAAAATTTACACTTGATGATAAAGTTTCAAAGTATATTCCCGAATTTGAAGGTGCAATGGTTTACAATGCCGAGACCAAAACTTTGGAACCGCAAATAGATGAGTTAACAATCAGGCATTTACTGACACATACCTCAGGGATTCCTTACGGGTGGGATCAAAAAGCTTATGTTGATTCTTTGTACCGCACCTTGGAAGCGGGCGCTTGGGACGGAACGATTGGCGAAAAAGTAAAAATACTGGCTAAAATTCCTTTGAAATCGCAACCGGGAACAAAATGGGAATACGGGCTCGGAATTGATGTTGCCGGTTATTTGGTTGAAGTACTTTCAGGCACTCCACTTAATGTTTACATGAAAACCAAAATATTCGATCCACTTAAAATGGATGATACAGGATTTTTTGTTCCGGAAGAAAAACATAAGCGTTTGACAACTTTATGCACAATTAAAAATGATACTTTGCAAGAAGCCAAAGGACAGATGCAGGAAGCTTTTAAAAAACCAGTCACCCTGTTTTCAGGTGGTGGCGGATTGGTTTCAACGGTCGACGACTACCTTACGTTTTGTCGTATGTTGCTCAATGGAGGTGAATTGAATGGTGTACGAATTATTCAGGAATCAACCGCAGAATTGATTATGACAAACCAGCTTCCGGCAGGTGTAAATTATGAAGAAAATAAAGGTTACGGTTTAGCAGGAAGCGTAAATCCTGAAACCGGTGTTTACGGTTGGGCAGGTGCTGCGTCAACAAAATTCTGGATCGACCCGAAAAACCAAATGATAACTATTATCTGTACACAATTAATGCCCAGCGATTACACTTATGCCGATGAATTTTATAAAAATGTAAGAAGTGCATTAAATTAGAAATCCGAAAAAAAAAGATTTTTTGAATTAGGCATTTTATGAATAACGAGCGATGAACTGAACCCAGCGGGTTCAAATGTTTATAGAATAATAATAAGGTAGTTGCGGTTCGATCCCGGTCAGGGGTCGTATGTAAATCTGCTAAGATTTCTATAAACATTTGATTCCTCTGGCATCGAAAACCATGATTCCGATGAGGCTCATTTTATAGACAAAGTGCCTAATTCATAAGGTTTTTATATGGCAAGCTGGAAATAACCTTTCCAGCTTGTTTTGGTTTTTAAAATGGACTAAATTTCATTTCAACGATGAAAAGAATGATAACAACGAAAAAAGTGGTTTTTCATTTCTATGTACTTTACATTTATACTACAATTCAAAATCGT
>JBBQPP010000753.1:0-2092 GCA_038217255.1 Bacteroidales bacterium
TTCCCAAAGGTGTAGGTTTGAAAATTACAGGGACTTTTCTTGATGAAATTTCGCATGATATTCCGCACCAAAACTGGGGTGAAAAAGAGTGGGATCAGGACTTCGCTTACATGAAAGCCATTGGAATTGATACGGTAATTATGATCCGTTCGGGCTACCGAAAATTTATAACCTATCCGTCAGAATATCTGATGAATACTTTCAACTGCTACAAACCGTCGGTTGATTTACTTGAAATGTATTTGAGGTTGGCAGAAAAACATGGTTTGAAATTTTATTTCGGATTGTACGATTCAGGAAAATACTGGGATACCGGTGATTTGAGCTGGGAAATCGATTCAAATAAATATGTAATCGACGAGGTTTGGAAGAACTACGGTTCCAAATACAAAAGCTTTCAGGGTTGGTACATTAGCGGAGAAATCAGCCGGAAAACAAAAGGTGCAATCGGTGCTTTTTATGCCATGGGAAAACAGTGCAAAGATGTTTCGGGCGGTTTGCCAACCTTTATTTCCCCCTGGATTGACGGAAAAAAAGCAGTTGAAGCTGCGGGCAGCGATATCACAAAAGCAAATGCTGTTTCGGTTCAGGAACATGAACGGGAATGGAGCGAAATATTTGCTGGAATCCATGAAGTGGTTGATGCAGTTGCCTTTCAGGATGGGCACATTGATTATGACGAGCTGGATGCCTTCTTTTCAGTAAATAAAAAAATGGCCGACAAATACGGGATGAAATGCTGGACAAATGCCGAAACTTTTGATCGTGACATGCCCATTAAATTCTTTCCTATCAAATTCGATAAACTTCGTTTAAAACTTGAAGCTGCGGCGCGCGCGGGTTATGACAAAGGAATAACTTTTGAATTTTCACATTTCATGAGCCCGCAATCTTCGTACTTGCAGGCCGGTCATTTGTACGACCGTTATAAAAACTACTTCAATATCAAATAATCATTTTCATGAATAAAAACAACTCCGGCGAAAATCTCACTTATGTTATATTCCTGTCATCTGTTGCGGCTTTGGGCGGTTTTCTTTTTGGTTACGACACTGCTGTAATTTCAGGAACCATTGGAAATGTGGCTGCACAATTCGGTTTGAATGACGTTACAACAGGTTGGTATGTTGGTTGCGCGCTTGTTGGGTCAATTGCAGGAGTTGCCATTGCCGGTAAATTAAGTGATTATTTTGGCCGGAAAATAGTGCTGTTGCTTTCGGCTGTAATGTTTTCAATGTCGGCAATTGGTTGTATGTTTTCAGGCTCAATTTCGACTTTGGTAGTTTACCGCATAATTGGTGGATTTGGAATTGGCGTTGCTTCGGTTATTTCGCCTTTGTATATTTCCGAAGTGTCGGTTTCGAAATACCGCGGAACACTTGTAACGCTTTATCAATTGGCAATAACTATCGGTTTTGTGGTTGCCTACCTTGTAAACTATGCCATTAACGAATACACTGCCGGCGCAAAAGAAATTTCGCAATCAACAGGTTGGTGGTGGAAAATTATGATCAGCGAAAACTGGCGGGGAATGTTGGGCGCCGAAACATTTCCGGCGCTGTTGTTTTTTGTCATGCTTTTCTTTATTCCCGAAAGTCCGCGGTGGCTGGTTTTGAAAGCCAGAGAACTCAAAGCTCAAAATATTTTTAGTCGAATATATGGCGACAAAGAAGCAAAAACGCAAATCGCCGATCTTAAAAACCTTGTTCTATCAGAAAAGGAAACAAATTGGAGAATTCTTTTTCTTCCGGGATTTCGAATTGCTTTGTTTATCGGCATCAGTCTTGCAATCCTCGGTCAGTTTATGGGTGTAAATGCGGTGTTGTATTACGGACCTTCAATCTTTCAGCAAACCGGACTTTCAGAAGGTGATTCCCTGTTTTACCAGGTAATTGTTGGTGCTGTAAACTTTGGTTCAACCATTCTGGCTATGGCAGTTATCGACAAAATCGGGCGCAAGAAACTTGTTTATTTTGGCGTTTCAGGAATGTTGATTACGCTTATACTGATTGCCATTTATTTCACAGTGAATAAATCGGTAAATGTTGTACCGCCGATAACTTTGCTTGTTCTCATTCTTTTATATATTTTT
>JBBQPP010000754.1:0-2082 GCA_038217255.1 Bacteroidales bacterium
TGTAATGCCCGACCTCACACAAAAAGCTGTTGATTTTATTGAAAACCAAACATCCGAAAAACCTTTCTTTTTATATTTTCCGTGGGCTGCCCCGCATACTCCTGTGGTTCCCAATGATGAATTTCTTGGAAAAAGCAAAGCAGGAATTTATGGCGATTTTGTTGTTGAGTGTGATGCAACCGTTCAGCGGATTGTTGCTGCTTTAAAAGAAAAAGGGTTGTATGAAAATACAATAATTATTCTCACATCAGATAATGGAAGTTCGCCGCATGGTTTTCCAATAGAACAGGAAATAGAATTTAATCATATTACAAGTAACGGTTATAAAGGCCGAAAATCGCATTCCTATGATGGTGGCCACAGAGTTTCGTTTATTGCAACCTGGCCGGAACATATAAAACCCGGCTCTACCTCAGATGAAGTAATTTGTTCAACCGATTTGTATGCTACCGTTGCTGATTTATTAGGTCATAAAATGGCGGTTAATGAAGCACAGGACAGTTACAGCTTTTTGCCTGTTTTAAAGGGTGAAGCATATACACAACCACTGCGGGAGTCAACGATTCATCATTCGTTAAATGGTGATTTTTCAATCAGGAAAGGTGACTGGAAGTACATTGATGCCAAGGGGCACGGAGGTTTTGCACAAATTAAAGAAACGGTGCCTGAAGATTCAGTTCAGCTTTATAACATTGCGATGGACTCTTCGGAAACTAAAAATGTTTATTTGGATAATCCGGATGTAGTGAATGAATTAAAATTGTTGCTTGAGAAATACAAAACGCAAGGGTTTAGCAGACCAAAATAACTCAATATATAATGTAAATATATTTACTTTTTGCTATGAAAAAGAGGTTACAACCCCTTACGGAAGATGAGATACAAAATTATTTTCCCCGTTATTTTGATAACAAACGTAAAATTGGCTACTAAAAATTAAATTTACCGGATAGTTCTTTCAAAAAAACAAATTTTAGAAAATTCATTAATAAGTTATTACGCCATGAGAAAATATTTTAGACTGTTATTTTTAATAATTATAATTAATGTTGGTTCAGCATTTAATTCAAATGCCCAGGAAATTGGTGTCCGTTTTGGTGGTATCAATGGTTATTTCGGCCCGGCCCTTGATGGTGTTTTTAGTGCCGGACCATTCGATCGAATTCATGCTGATTTGGGTTTTTATCAGGGGGCGGTTGGTATTGACGCAGTGTGGGATTTTATTCATAATCCAATCAATGGCGAAGCTATAAACTGGTATTTGGGAATTGGTCCTTCAACTTACATTGGTAATGATTTCCTCTTCGGAGTGTGTGGGGAAATAGGCCTTGAATATCGCTTTGAAAAGGTTCCCATTGCATTTGGACTTGATTGGCGGCCTACATTTTGGCTAATTGAAGAAACAAAGTTTGGACCCGATTCTTTCGGTGTTAACTTTCGTTTTATTTTCGGAGAATAAAATCAACAAATAATATTTTGAAAAGTACCGGGCAGGTACTTTTTTTACCCTTAAAAATAGCTCATTTCAACCCAACCCACCATTGTTTGAAAATTTGGGCAGTGTCTTTTAAATAAACCATTTCACCAATTATTGGCGTAATCAACGTTTGCATTGCAGTTTTATTTAATTCAGATATCGTTTTTAAGGGTGTATCCCAACTGTGGTTTGCCAGTGCAAATTTCGATGAATGTACCGGAAACAGCCTTTTTGCTTTCAAATCTTTGGCAGCCTGCAAAACTTCATTGGGCATCATGTGAATGTATTTCCAGCTTGTATTGTACTGTCCGTTTTCTAATATTACAAGATCAAAACCACCAAACCTTTCCCCGATTTCTGCAAAATGATTGTCATAACCACCATCGCCACCAATAAAAATACGTGTGGTAGGAGTTTGCAAAACAAAAGATACCCAGAGGGTTTGATTTGGTTTTGTACTCCTACCAGAGAAATGACGGGCTGGAGTTATATCCAATGAAAAATCAGTTCCCAAATCAACGTGATCGTACCAATCGTTTTCAATAATCATTGTTGGTTCATATCCCCAACTTTCCAAATGCGCACCAGTTCCCAGTCCGGTTACA
>JBBQPP010000755.1:0-2075 GCA_038217255.1 Bacteroidales bacterium
AGCATTTCCTGATGTAATGAGCAAGGAAGATGTTTTGAAGGGTTTAAATTACATTTTTGGTTGTCATCCCTATTCAAATATATCGTTTGTAAATGATGTGGGAATGCGTTCCAAAAAAATAGCCTATGGAAATAACAGGGCCGATTTTACTACCATTGCCGGAGGCATTGTTCCCGGACTAATTTTACTGAAACCCGACTATCTTGAAAATAAAGATGACTGGCCATTTTTGTGGGGAGAAAATGAAGTTACAATTGGTGGCTCTGCCGATTATATCCACCTTGGTTGTGCAGTAAATGAAATGATGGGTAAATAAAGTGTAATTTGCCAACCTAAAAAGCAACGCTTGCCTGAATAATTAAAATGGTTATGAAACGACCATGCAGGAATGCTGCAGAAACCAGAATCATTAAATAGGGAGTTACATCGAATACAAATAAAAAAATAAATAATTTAATGAGATGAAATCTAAATTTTTTATCACTTTAATCCTGTTACTAAACACCATTTTCTCAAACGCCCAACTTCCCGCAGATGGCTGGAGTTTCAATTACCCCGGCGATAAATTTACAGATAACGCAGTACTCGATTTGCGCTACCTGAACGAAAAAACAGCCGGTGAAAATGGGTTTATCCAACTTTCTTCCGATGGAAATTCCTTTCAAACTGAAAACGGCGAACCAATCCGGTTTTGGAGTATCAATGGCGGCGATGGCACAAAAGATATGAGCGATGCCGATCTTGCAAAATTTGCACGTTTTCTTGCAAAAATGGGAGTCAATATGATCCGTTACCACGGCAGTATCAACCCTACCGGTTCAAATATAAACGATGTTGACAAAGCCGATGTAAATGCAATCTGGCGAATGGTTGCCGCCATGAAAAAGGAGGGGATATATTCCACCATTTCGCCATTTTGGGCGCACAACGGCCACATGGGAAACCCGGCTATTAAAGATTGGGGTATTCCGGGTTATTCAAACAACGACGATTTATGGGCTGTCATGTTTTTTAGTGACACATTGAAAAATGCTTATAAAAACTGGGTAAAATATCTTTACACTGCAACAAATCCACTTACCGGAATTGCATTAAAAGATGAATCTGCCGTTGCTTTGATCCAGGTTAAAAATGAAGACGGGCTTTTTTGGTGGACCATTTCATCAGTAAAACCCGAGCTTGAAAAAATAATAATGCAAAAGTTTTACAAGTGGACAATTGCAAAATACGGTTCGGATGCCGCAGTTAAATCTGTCTGGTTGAACGCTTCGCAAAGTAAAGACAACTGGGCCACCGGAGAATTGGCCATGTACAATATTTGGGATGCCACCCAACCACAATCAGGCGGAAAATCGAAACGCCTGAGTGACCAAATCCAGTTCCTTACCGAGACCGAACGGAATTTTTATCAGGAAATACACGATTACTACAGAGACACTTTGCTCTGCCCTCAGCTGATAAACGCCAACAACTGGAAAACTGCAGACCCCAATCTTCTTTTTGATGCTGAAAGGTATGCGAATGCTTCATGTGAGGTTTTGGCCGTCAACCGCTATTTTGATCCGGGTCATGTTGGGCCAAATGCAGGCTGGCGCATTGATCCCGGCGACAATTATGTTGGCAATTCTGTTTTGTTCGAACCCCATAAATTGCCTGTAAATATCAAACAGGTAAAAGGTCATCCGATGCTTGTTACCGAAAGCGGCTGGAATTTGCCACATAAATACCAGGCCGAAGGACCGTTTCTTGTTTCTGCGTTTATGTCGTTAACAGGCGTTGATTCTTACTATTGGTTTTCGCCTACTTCGTCATCGTTCGATTCGAATCCATATTTTACCTGGGCAAACCTACCCGGCGGCCAGCATCCGATGTATCGATGGACCATTTCAACACCTGGTCAATTGGCTATGTTTCCGGCAAATGCAATCTTATTTAGAAAAGGATATATAAATCCAGGAGAAACGGTGGTACATGAAGAACGTACGCTTCAATCAATTTACGACCGTAAAATGCCGTTGATAAGTGAAGAAAACAGCTTCGACCCAAACCGCGACAGTTATGATAAGATTAACCCG
>JBBQPP010000756.1:0-2072 GCA_038217255.1 Bacteroidales bacterium
GTGTGTGATTTGGTTTTCAGTGTTGAACAAAAGGTAGAACAACCATTTCAAAAACAGGTATTTGCAATTGTTTCGGGCAGTGATGGAGAACAGAAAATCCCACTATTTTTTAATGGCGACAAACAATGGGTATTTCGCTATTCAAGTTCAACGGTGGGGGATAAATCCTTTGTGCTCGAATCGGAAATTGAAGAGTTAAATGGCAAAAAAGGAAATTTTGTTGTTTCCGAAAATCAAAAACAGCTACGTCATGGTGGCATCATTCTCAACAAGGAAAATCCAGAACATTTGTTTTACGAAGATGGAACGCACTACTTCAACCTGTCCTTTGAGTGCGATTGGTTGTTCGCGCTTGATTACGGGCATAATGAAAATTCAAAAACGGAGCATTTGCTGACTTTATTGAATGAATATGGATTTAACCAGATAGTGATGAACGTGTATTCCTATGATGTTTCGTGGCCAAAAGATAAGCGCTTACTGGAGCATCCTGAGCATGAATATGGCGGACGACATGATATTTTTCCTTTTTTAGGTTCCAATTCAAATCCTGATTTCAGCTCGTTAAATATCGATCTTTTTAAACATTTTGATAAGGTAATTTCCGAAATGCACGACCATGAAATTGTTAGCCACCTGATGATTTATGTTTGGAACAAACTTGTCAACTGGCCCGGCATGGATTCGGACGCCGATAATATGTACTACAATTATGTAATAAAACGCTACCAGGCTTTTCCGAATATTATCTGGGACGTTTCAAAGGAAGCTTTACTGTACGGACGAGCAAAGAATGAGTATATTGCTGAGCGGATAGACCGTACCAGAAAAATTGATTCTTACAAGCATTTGGTTTCCGTGCACGATTATGGATTTTGCAGGAATAATGCCGATAAAGTTGATTTTATTTCTTCGCAAAACTGGAGTCACACCCTTTACCAGCACATGATGGAAGTTCGAAATGAATTTCCTGAAAAACCCGTTTTTAATATTGAACACGGTGGTTACGAAGAGTCGCCGTATGTTGTTTTTCCGGGTGCATATGTAAATGCCGAAGCCTGTTTAAGACGAAACTATATGTGTGTTTTTGCAGGAGGATATACTACTTATTATTGGCAGGGCACTTCGTGGAATGTGTTAATCCATAACCCTTTTGAACAGCCCGATGATTTTATAAAACCACATTTCGAGTATTTTAAGTACATGCGAAAGTTGTTCGATTCGGTAAATTTCGAGAACTGCAAACCCATTCCGCGTTACAATTCGAGTGGGTATAATTTAACCAATGTAAAAGATGGAATTGTGCTGATGTATACACCAAAAGAAAGTTATTCCATCAATGTAAAGCAACAGATTGAAAATGAGTTTGATTATGAAAATGCCACGCAACAATGGTTCAACATACTTACAGGGGAGTTTACGGAAGAAGTAAAACTGGAATTAAAAAACACACATGGGTTTTGGGATTGGAGACCGTTCCGCAATGAAGCCGATGCAGTTTTGATTATCAGAAACTTAAAACCTAAAAAATAGCCAGAATGCAAACAAAAACTTTTCTTTTGCTTGTTTTTTCATTTTTGTTGGTTCAGTGCAAAAACAAGGAGACAAAAAAAGTGCTGATTCCCAAACAGGCCAACGAGTTTGTGTGGGTGTATAAACCGGCTGGCGACTATTTTTTCGGCCCCGACACCAAAATGCTGAAAGAAGGGAAATGGTACGATGAATGGATTCCCAACGACCATTGTTTTGTAAAGCACACCGATGGCAAGTGGCACATTTTTGGGATTACGCACCCAAAGGTTGAACCGCAGGATCCGGATGGCATCCATCAGGGCGAGAACGCATTGTTTCATGCCATTTCTTCGGCCACCAACTTTAAAGAAAGTTTGAAAGAAGCACACTATACCAACCTTCCCAAAGTGCTTCCGCCAAAAGAGCGACCTGGTGAGGTTGCTGCAAACCATGCACCCTACATTGTTAAAAAGGACTCGCTATACCATATGGTTTATGGGCACAGTCCTATACGCCTTGCCGTTTCAACCGACCTGATGAAATGGGAACCAAAAGGCAAT
>JBBQPP010000757.1:0-2071 GCA_038217255.1 Bacteroidales bacterium
ATCCCCTTTTTCAAAAAAATCAACAATTTGTTCGGCGGCAGCAACTCCGGCATTTAAATTGGCTTCGGCGGTTTGGGCGCCTGCTTTTTTTGTCGTAAAAAAGTAGCGTCCTTCAAATTTCTCTGCAAACACCTTTTCGCAATCCGGTGTTACATCCGAAATGTATTTTATACCAGGCAGCTCTTCCATTATCCGCACCAAATCGGGTTCATTTATGACCTCTTTCCGGGCGGTATTAACCAGGATGCTGCCATCTTTCAAATGTTTTAGAACTTTGTAACTGACCGATTTAATGTGTTCGCCTTTAGCTGGGACGTGAATAGAGACAACATCGCTTTTTTCGTAAAGTTGTTCAAGTGAATGCGTTACTTTTAAACCAATGGCAGCGGCTGCGTGCTTGCTGTAACGCGTGTAAACAATCACCTTCATTCCCATTGCCCGTGCAATTCTAAAAACATTGCGAGCCACAAAACCAAAACCATGTAAGCCAAGAGTTCGGCCCCGCAATTCGCCGCCGGGTTTTCCGCTGAAAAATTCGCGGATTCCAAAAATTGCCATTCCTATGGCCAGTTCAGCAACGGCATTTGAGTTTTGTCCGGGTGTGTTCATTACAACAATCCCATTTTCCGAGGCCACCCGCAAATCAACATTATCGGTTCCGGCGCCAGCCCGCACTATCATCCGTAATTTTTTTGCGCTGTTAATTACTTTCTCATCAATCAAATCACTTCTTACAATTACGGCTTCAACATCCGAAATCGCTTCCATTAACTCCTGTTTCGAAGTATAATTTTCAAGAAAAGTGATTTCGTAACCTGCCTTTGTAAGGATTTTGCTGATTTTTTTTGCTGCAACCGGAGCAAATGGTTTTTCTGTGGCAATTAGAATTTTTCGCATGGGTCAAGAGTTTTGAAGAAGGACCGAAGACGCCTGCCTGCCGGTA
Source organism: Bacteroidales bacterium (assembly GCA_038217255.1). Lineage (GTDB taxonomy): Bacteria > Bacteroidota > Bacteroidia > Bacteroidales > Prolixibacteraceae > Draconibacterium. Next base: position 944 of record JBBQPP010000757.1, read on the forward strand.
GGCAGGGAAGTCGGAATTACAGCCCAACTTATTTTATTTATTCTAAATGTGTAAAAAAAATGCAGGATTTTCGTCCTGCATTTTGTATTTTATTATTTTGATTTTTCAAATTCCTGCATGGTTTTTACCAGCGCTTTAACGCTGTCAACCGGCATGGCGTTGTATATCGAGGCTCTGAAACCTCCCACCGAGCGATGGCCTTTCAATCCAATCATCCCCTGCGATGCCGCAAAAGTGTCGAATTCTTTTTCGAATTCCGCAAACTCAGGTGTCATTACAAAGCATACATTCATCCGCGAACGGTCTTCTATGTTAGGAACTGTTGACTGGAACATTTTATTCCTGTCGATTTCATCATATAAAATTTTAGCCTTTTCGATATTTTGTTTTTCCATGGCTTCCAATCCGCCGTTTTCTTTTAACCAGCGCAAAGTTTGCAAACATCCAAATACAGCAACAGTCGAAGGCGTGTTGAACATCGAACCGTTATCGATATGCGTTTGGTAATTAAGGATAGTAGGAATTTGTCGTGTACCTTTTCCAAGTGCTTCATTTTTAACAATTACAAGAGTTGCACCCGATGGCCCGAGGTTTTTCTGGGCGCCGGCATAAATCAAATCATATTTCGAAACATCCATGGGGCGGCTCAAAATATCAGATGACATATCAGCCACCAAAGGAACCGAAACATCCAAATCAGATAAAAGCTCTGTTCCGTAGATGGTATTGTTAGTTGTAATATGCAAATAATCGACATCGGCAGGCACATTAAACCCCTTTGGAATGTAATTGAAATTTGCATCTTTTGACGATGCTACTTCAATGACTTCGCCCGCCATTTTAGCTTCTTTTATCGCTTTCGAAGCCCAAACGCCTGTATTTAAATAAGCTGCTTTTTTGTTTAGCAAATTATAAGGACCCATTAAAAACTGGAGGCTTGCACCACCTTGAAGGAACAACACCGAATAGCCCTCTGGCACTTTCAATAGTTCTTTAACTAAAGTCTGAGCTTCTTCCATTACTGCCACAAACTGTTTGCTGCGGTGCGAAATTTCCATTACCGACAAGCCCGTTCCTGCAAAATCGATAATTGCTTCGGCTGTCTGTTGAATTGTAAACTGGGGCAAA
>JBBQPP010000758.1:0-2059 GCA_038217255.1 Bacteroidales bacterium
AATTTAAAATATGCCATGGTAGATTAATAACTTTAAAAGTCATCCTTTTTTACAATTCTCATAACAATGAGCCTCAAAACCAGTAATACACTTATAAACAACGAAATACGTGCAATGTAATCGCCAAACCGCACATAAAACGTCATTGTATCACTGGCATTGATGGTACCTTTTATTGCAGTTGGCACCCACCATTTCGTGGCTTGTAAAATATCACCCCGCTGGTTGATAAAACACGAAATTCCAGTGTTGGCGCAGCGGGCAATGCTGCGGCGGGTTTCAATAGCGCGCAAACTTGCAAATGATAAATGCTGATGATAGCCGGGCGTATTTTTCCACCAGCCATCGTTTGTAATAATAAAAATCAATCCGGCACCCTTTTTTACATATTTGGTAACAAATTCACCAAAAACCGATTCATAACAAATTACAGGCGCCACCTGGGTTTTATCTTTTGAAATAAAATTTGAGGGTTCTTTCTGGCTTCCCAAACTGTTTGTTGTTCCGCCAATATTGATTACAAAATCGCCAAGAAAACCGAGGTATTTTGCAAAGGGCATTTTTTCGACCCCAACCACAAGCATTGATTTATGGTAAATTTGCGTCTGTCCGTTGCTTCCTAAAAAAATTGCGGTATTAAACATGTCGTAAGTCATGTCGTTATTGGTTCGGGCGGTTAATGGGGCGCTGTTTTTATCTGGATAAATTTTATAAGAAGAAACCCCAAAAACTAATTCAGTTTTAGGATAATTACCCAGAAAGTCAGATAATTCCTCCAATTGCGTGTTGTTCTTCAAATCATTTTCTTTCCAAAACCAAGGGTTTTCAAATAATGTTTCAGGGCCGATTATAAAATCGGTTTCACTATCAGCTTTTGAAGCTGCCAACCCAACAAATATTTTAAGTTTTTTATTTTCTGCCTCTGCATCATAACTTTCGGAATAGGGGTCGATATTGGGCTGCACGATAACTATGCTTTTTGGATTTTCCGTTTCGACATACGAATTATATCGATGAAAAGATAAACCAATTGGCACTACAAGCAAAAGAACAAAAGCCGAACCCGGATAAATAGATTTCCTGATTGACCGTTTTTCAAACCAATTCCGAACAATATGAAAAAGCACTATATTCATCACAAGCACCCAAAGCGACCCGCCCAGATAACCTGTATATTCATACCACTGAATCAATTTGATATTGTTGGCAAAACCATTCCCGAGGGTCAGCCACGGCCACTCAATATCCCAGTGAAAATGAAAATATTCGAAAGAAATCCAGAAAACAACAAGCGCAACATACCCCAAGCTTGATTTGTAATTTCGCCTTGCGATATGCGCCAACCAAAAAGTAAGCGACATTAAAAATGAGTTAGTAACAATTGCCATAACCGCACCTGCAAGCGTTGCATGCATTATCCACCAGGTTGTTGCAATGTTCCAAATAAAAAACGCGAGAAATGCGTGCCCCCAAATGGAAACACTCCTGTATTCAGCCTTGTTTTGAACAAAATAATTGTCGAGGTAAAGTAGTGGTAAAAATGCGAAAAAAAGTATCCAACCGGGAAAATCAAGCCAAGCCAAACTGAGCAGGACACCCGACAAAATTGAAAGTAAAATACGCGAACTACGCTTCATTTTCGATGATTATATTATTTGTAACAGTTAACTGCTTTTTGTTTCCGGAACGTTCAAAAGCAAAATCAATTTTCCCCAAAACCATTCCCCCCCAGGAAGCCTGATTTACTATTACCTGCTTTCCTGCTTTGTTAAGCTGCACAATTGGTTCTTCCAGGAAAGTGTGTGTATGGCCGCCAATTATGAGGTCGGTCATTGAGGTTTCATTTGCTAAAATCATGTCGCTGACTTTGTTTTCACGATATTGAAAACCGAGGTGCGACAAACAAATTACCAAATCACAATTTTTATCGTTTTTCAGAAACGATTCCATTTCGATTGCAGTTTCTATAGGATTATTATAAACAGTTTCGCCAAAATTTTTATCAGCAACTAATCCTTTCAACTCAATCCCTAAACCATAAACCCCAATTTTGATCCCT
>JBBQPP010000759.1:0-2058 GCA_038217255.1 Bacteroidales bacterium
CAATTGTTTCAGGGTTGAATGAAGAACAAATTCAAAAAATGTTGAACTGCGAACATGGCGGCATCAACGAATCGCTGGCAGAATTATATGCAAAAACCGGTGATGAAAAATACCTAAAAATGTCGCGCACTTTCCACCACAAAGCAATCCTTGATCCGCTTTCGAATGGGATTGATATTCTCCCCGGGAAACATGCAAATACGCAAATACCAAAATTGGTTGTGTTGGCACGCCGCTATGAACTTACCGGCGATTCAACCGACAGGAAAACAGCAGAATTTTTCTGGGAAACAGTTGTCAATCATCATTCGTATGTCACAGGCGGCCATTGCAACCACGAATATTTTGGCTCACCCGATACACTGCGGAATCAATTGAGCGACGAAACCACTGAAACCTGCAATGTTTACAATATGTTAAAACTGTCGGAGCATCTTTTTGAGTGGGAAGCTTCGCCCAAAGTAGCCGATTTTTATGAAAGGGCTTTGCTGAACCATATCCTGTCATCGCAGCACCCCGAAACCGGACAAGTAATTTATAACCTCTCTCTCGAAATGGGCGGCCACAAAGAATATCAGGATCCGGAATCATTTACCTGTTGTGTTGGTTCGGGAATGGAAAACCATTCGAAATACGGGAAAAATATTTTCTTCCACAATAATGACGAGTTGTACATTTCACAATTTATTGCAGCCGAATTGACATGGAAAGAAAAAGGTTTAAAAGTGCGGCAGGAAACTAAATTTCCCGATGAACAAACCAGCAAATTGTTAATTTCCTGCGAAGAAACTGTTCCGCTGACCATTCAAATTCGTTATCCAAATTGGGCGGAAAAAGGAATTGAAATAAAAGTGAACGGTAAAACCAAACGCATAAAGGAAAAACCGGGAAGTTTTGTGGGAATCACAAGATACTGGAAAAATGGCGATGAAGTTGAAATAAACTTTCCATTTTCACTTCGACTGGAAACTATGCCCGACGATTCAACCCGGGTTGCGATTTTCTATGGGCCGCTAGTTTTGGCTGGTGATTTGGGAGATGAAAACGATTCAAACCGTTTTAATGCTGATTTTGTACCTGTTATTATGACAGAAAACAGAGAGCCAAATAACTGGTTGAAATCGGTTGAAGGGAAAACAAATACTTTCGAAACCCAAAATGTTGGTCGTCCGCACGAAATAGAATTCAAGCCCTTTTATGCCACGCACAACCGCAGCTATTCGGTTTATTTCGATATGTTTTCGGAGAAAGGTTGGGAAGAACACCAAAGGGAATATCTGCAAAAACTCGAAATAAAAAAACAATTGGAAGCAGCCACTATCGATTTTTTTCAGCCGGGAGAAATGCAACCGGAAAGGGAGCATAATTTTACCGATTTAAAAACCTGGACCGGACAAAATAAAAACCGCAAGTTTCGTGAAGTGGATCGCGGTGGCTGGTTTTCATGCGAAATGAAAATAAACAAAAATGATCCTGCTGATTTGGTTGTTGAATACTGGGGCGGTTACACGGGAAGCAAAACTTTCGATATTTTAGTAAACGACACAGTTATTGCCACTGAGAATATTTCAAATAAAAAGCCCGGTGAATTTATGGATGTAACCTATGAAATTCCTCAAAATCTAATTTCAGGAAAAACTAAAATTACGGTTAAATTCTTGCCACACGAAGGTCATCGTGCCGGTCCTGTTTTTGGAGTGCGCACAGTAAAACGAAAGGTTTAAAAACTAACTTTTACCTTCAAGATAATTTTTCAGGGAAGTTCCAAGTATATAAGTCCAGCCTTCATCAAAGTTCTTTGCTGCCAGGTCAGGGTTGTTTGAAGGGAAAGTTTCAAAATCACAATGAGAAAGTTTTAGTTTAGTAGTTGCTTTGTCCGTCTGTTCAATTTCAAAGCATAAAACGGTTTCTCCCGGAATTCCATCGTAACTCCATGTATAACAAAGCTTTTTGCCATAAACCACCTCAGTTATTTTGCAATTATGCAGATATTGTCTTTTTTCTGTTCCTCCCCAAAACCTGAATTCAAAACCAACTTCGGGTTTAAATTCCTCTAAA
>JBBQPP010000760.1:0-2058 GCA_038217255.1 Bacteroidales bacterium
TTATGGTTGAAAAAGTAAACGATGTTTTGTATCCTAATTTTGCAATGAAAGAATTAAGCAGAAGTCAAAAATAAGGAATTCTTCGATAGAAAGCGGGAAAGAATAAATAGCAGATTTCAAATAGAAACAAACTAATAAACACAAAATGAATACAATAAAAAACAAGTTTCTTCAGGTATCGGTAAAGGAAATTGGTGCTGAATTGTGCAGTATTAAATCGGTAAAAAGTAACAAGGAATATGTTTGGCAGGCAAATCCCGAAGTGTGGAATTCTCACGCACCAAATTTGTTCCCGGTTATTGGTTGCTTAAAAGATGGTAGCTTTTTGTACAAGGGGCAGGAGTACAAAAGCCCGAAACATGGCTTTGTTCGGAGTAATAAAAATGTGAAACTGGTGGAGAAGTCTGAAAATAGTCTGACTTTCAGGTTAATGTATAGCGAAGATTCGCTGAAAATCTATCCTTTCAAATTCGAATTCAACATTAAATATATTCTTGAAGAGAATAAAGTTATGATTGAGCATACGATTGTTAACCACGGTAATGAGCCAATGTTGTTTTCGCTGGGAGGCCATCCCGGATTTAACTGCCCCATGAACGCCGATGAAACTTACAACGATTATTACCTTGAATTTGAAAAACCTGAAACGGCGGAAACATGGCGTGTGCAAAATGATGGTTTAATTGGAAAAGAGACTGTACCTGTTTTTGATGAACCTAAAATAATTAATCTGCATCCGCATCTTTTCGACGATGATGCTTTGATATTTAAAAACTTAAACTCAAAAAAAGTAAGTTTGAAAAGCAGAAAATCGAAACAGGTTCTTTCAATGGTTTTTAAGGATTTTCCTTATTTGGGTATCTGGGCAAAACCAAAGGCGGATTATGTGTGCATTGAACCCTGGATTGGAATTGCGGATAGTGTGGATAGCAACAGAAACTTTGAAACCAAGGAAGGACTTATTTCGCTCGGTTCAAAACAGAGTAAAGTGGCAAGCTATATCATTTCGGTAGAGGAATAATTCAACCCATATTAAACAGTAAAAAATAAAAATGACTAACAAAATTAAATGATAAAGAGATGACTAATACACCAACTGAAAAAAAGGACAGATTAAATTCACTCGATACGCTTCGTGGATTTGATATGTTGTGGATTATTGGCGGAGATGAGCTAATTACTGTTCTTGCAAAAGTAACAGGATGGAATTGGATGCAACCAATTGCCAGTCAGATGCATCATGCTTCGTGGTCTGGATTTCATTTTGAAGATTTAATCTTTCCCTTATTTATGTTCATTTCCGGAGTGGCTATTCCGTTTGCGCTAACAAGCCGGTTGGAAAAAGGAACAGCAAAATCGGTACTTCATAAAAAGGTGTTTCAACGAATGATTTTGCTGGTTCTGTTTGGATTACTTTATAACGGCGCACTAAAAAATGGTTTTTCAGATATGCGATACCCGAGTGTTTTATCGCAAATTGGAATTGCTTACTTTTTTGCCGCGCTGATTGTAATAAATACGAACACATTAAAAGCAAGAATTTTCTGGCTTACCGGAATTCTGGCCGGAATTGCAGTGATGCAGCATTTTGTTCCAGTCCCCGGTTTTGGCGCAGGTGCTTTTACACCTGAAGGCAGCATAAATGCCTGGATTGACCAACATTTTCTGCCGGGAAAATTAATATATAAAACATACGATCCAGAAGGTATTTTGTGTATTATTTCAGCCATTTCAGTTACATTAATGGGGACCTTTGCCGGTGTACTACTCCGCGATAAAACAATTGCCTCAAACAAGAAAACAGTTATTTTACTCATTTCGGGTGCATCTCTTGTGCTCATTGCCCTTGCACTTTCGCCTGTTTATCCTATCATTAAAAAAATATGGACGGTTCCATTCAACATTCTCACAGCCGGTATTAGTTCTCTGTTGCTTGCAACGTTTTATTATATCATCGATGTAAAATCATGGAATAAATGGATTTTATTTTTTAAAGTTATCGGGTTGAATTCAATAACCATTTATCTGGGAACTCAGTTGATTGATTTTTGGCATACT
>JBBQPP010000761.1:0-2056 GCA_038217255.1 Bacteroidales bacterium
GATGCTTTGTGCGGAATCATAACTGACAAATTTAAATGGTCCCGAGCCAATCGGTTTTTCATTTTGCTGATCAATCGAACCTTCAGGAATAATCGGAACGGGAACGAGATTTGATAAAACCTGATTCTTGATTCCGGTTCGACCCAAATTAAAAACTGTAGTTTGGGGATTCGGAGTTTCAATCGAAGCCACAAGCGGAACAATTTTTTCGTCAACAGTTTCTAAAAATGCACCTCTTTTGAATGCGTTATCGCTGGCAAGAAGTTGTTCAAATGTATATTTCACATCAGCCGAAGTTAAGTTTTTGCCATTGTGAAATTTAATGTTGTCCCGCAAATTAAAAGTGATTACTTTTCCATCTTCAGATACAGAAATTTCTTTAGCGAGTTCACCGACGTATTCAAACTTTTCGTTTTTTCTGACCAAAGTGTTGAACATTAAATTACGGATTCGTTCGCCCGCCGCGCCGGATTCTTTGGTTGTTAATGAATTTAGATCGGAAAATTTGTCGGTAATCGCAATCGTTACGATTTCCTTATTTTGTGTTCGGCACGAAATACTAATTAAAAGACCGAATAATAAAATAAAAGTTAAAAAATAATGACGCAAAATAATTTATCCTCCGTAGTTGTATTTAAGTTGTGTGTTTAATTCCGCAATGTTTTCGGAGAGTTCTTGTAATCTGGCGGAATCAAAAGGCAAAGGCTGTGTGATTTTCGTTTTTACATTGTAAATTCTTTGTAATGACTCATCAACTCTCGATTCTGAAATTTCTTGGTTTTTTACCGCGTCCAAAACCGCTTGAAAACCTTCGCGGACAGCGGATTCGTTGGCACAAATCGCCAATAAATCTTCGCCGGACTTTATTGCCATTTTGCAGGCTTCGCCGATTCCGTAAGTGTTAATAATTGCACCCATTTCGAGATCATCGGTGATAATTAAATTTTCATAGTTTAATTGTTCGCGCAATAATTTCGTTACGAAATTAAAACTCAATGAAGTCGGTAAAAGTTTGCCATTTTGATCAGTTTCTTGCAAATCCGAGTTCGGAAAACTCGCATGGGCAACCATAATTGCATAAACTTCTTTCAATGACAAAAAGTTTTGATAGGGAATCAGATCATTTTTTAATAATTCTTCTTTTGAAATTTCAACAATCGGCAATTCGTCGTGGGCATCTCTTTTCGCACCGCCGAGTCCGGGAAAATGTTTCAAACATCCGAGAATTCCGTTTTGCTGCAAGACATCAAGATAATTTCCCGCTAAATCAACCACTTCTTCCTTTGATTTACCAAAGGCGCGTGATTGAAGTCCATTTTGAAATTTTGCGCGGTTTTCATCAACAACATCAATTACGGGCGCAAAATTCATATTAAAACCCAGAATCCTGATAATTTCAGCCGTCGTTTCGGCAAGTGTTTTTGCGTCCTCGACATTTCGCATCGCGCTTGCTGAAGGCATCGGAGTTGAAATTCTCCTCAAACGATCAACCAAACCGCCTTCCTGATCTAAACTGAAAAAAGGTTCAATCGGCGAAATCTCCCGAATATCATCCAAAAGTTTTCTGACTTGTTTGGCAGTTCTGACGTTTCGTGCAAAAAGACAAATTCCGCCGGGTGAAATTTCATTTAAGAGTTTTCGGGTATTTTCATCCAATTCAGAACCCGAAATTCCGATAAAAAATAACTGCCCGATCTTTTTTTCGATTGGCAGAGAAAGAATTTGCTCAATTTTCATAAATTAAAAAAGTTCAAATGTGTAAAATTGAAAAGGTGAAAAAGCTTTAAATGATTTTAATCTGTATTTTGTAAATAATTTGAATTTTTCTGCAAAAAACTTATTTATCAAACAAGTTAAACTTTTTCACATTTAAGCTTTAAAACTTTTTAACTTTCAAAGTTAAAGTGGTTTGTTCAAAGTCGGTTTGCAGACTGTTAAAGTAAAACTTAAATCAAATTGTTTTATCTTTCAATTCGGTTAAAACCTTTTTTGCATCATCAGCCGACATTTTTTCGATGTCTAAATCGCGCAATTCGTTTATTACATCTTCATTTGA
>JBBQPP010000762.1:0-2050 GCA_038217255.1 Bacteroidales bacterium
TGAAAATGGAAGAAGGACGTTTTTTTGAGAAAGAGCGAAAATCCGATTTTAAAGCGGCCATCCTTAACGAAGCTGCATTAAAGAAATATACCGGAGAAGGATCAATAATTGGTAAAGAAGTAATTGTTGACGGGAATTATACGGTAATTGGGGTGGTAAAAGATTTTAATTTCCGATCGCTGCACTATCAGATTCAGCCATTGGTAATGGTACAGGCAGAAAACAAGGGGAATGTTTTTATAAAAATCAGGAACAGTCAAATTTCAGAAGTTACCAAAATTGTACAAAACCTGTGGGAAAAGTACAATATCGACTTCCCGTTCAACTATGCTTTTCACGATGAAGTAATTGCCCTGCATTACGTAAAAGACCAGCAGGCAAAAAAGCTATTACTTGTTCTTTCCATCCTTTCAATTGCCATTGCCTGTGTTGGGTTATATGCCATTAGTTTTTTTACCATTATGAGGAAAACCAAAGAAATTGGCATCCATAAAGTAAACGGGGCTAAAGTTTCGGAAGTAATGTCTATGCTGAACACTAACTTTTTGAAATGGGTTGGATTGGCCTTTGTGCTGGCCATACCAATATCCTGGTTTGCCATGAATAAATGGCTCGAAAACTTTGCCTACAAAACAAGTTTAAGCTGGTGGATATTTGCATTGGCCGGTTTGCTGGTGTTTGGAGTAGCGTTGTTAACTGTGAGTTGGCAAAGCTGGAGGGCTGCAACGAGAAATCCGGTTGAAGCTTTGAGGTATGAATAAAGTCGCATTGCGACGCAGTTATGGTAGAATGAGCATATTAAATAGAAAATTAGTCCCATCGGGACGGTGTTAAAGAAAAAGAAGAAACGAGATAAAATACGAAGATGCCTGGTTATTTGAATTTTATGAATAATGAAAAAAACATCATCCCTACGGGATTGCTGTCGTCACGTTTATTCTATGTTCTACCAAAACATCGTGCCTCTGGCACTTTGTTCGTTGGCAAAGCTGGCGTGCTGCAACCCGAAATCCAATAGAGGCATTGAGATACAAATAAAGAAAAAACCAAAATTAAAATTATTGACATGATTAAGCATTTTTTTAAACTAAGCTTTCGCAACATTCTCAAAAACAAAGCAAACACAGGCATTAACATTGCAAGTTTAGCTTTGGGAGTTACCATTTTACTGTTAATAACGGCATATGCGGTAAATGAATTAAGTGTCGATAATTTTAATTCGAAAGCCCACCGAATTTATAAAATAACTTATGGAAATTCGAGCCTCACGCCCGGTCCTTTAAACGAATATCTGCGAGACCAGTTTCCCGAGATTGAGCAAACCACACACATCGAAACGCGTCAGTTATCCATGTTTTCCCCAGTAATTCAGTACAAAATTCAATCTTACGAAATTGAAAAGTACTATTCCGCTGACCCGGGATTTTTCGAAATATTTGATTTTGAAGTTGTACAAGGCGACCTCAAATCAGCAATTGAATCTCCTTTTTCTCTTATTTTAACAGAAAGTGAAGCTTCCAGAATGTTCAACAATAAAAATCCCATTGGAGAAACAGTAGTCTGGAAAAGTTTTCAGGATTTTACTTTCACGGTTAATGCTGTTGTTAAAGATTTACCCTCAAACTCATCCATTCAGTTTAATGGTCTTGTTTCCGATGTATCGGTTAACGGCATGGGGGGCAATCGCTATTCTGCCAATTGGGGTCATACCGTTTACGAAAGTTATGTGCTATTAAAAACTAATGTTGATGCCAAATCGCTGGAGGAAAAACTGACGGCGAACCTAATTTCGTATTATCAGACTAATTTGTCGGATTCGGAAAGTGGAAATGATGCCAAAACCAATCCGCTTCAGTTGCACACTTTAAAAGACATCTATTTTAATAAAGACCTCTCTAACGACACAACCACCCGTGGAAACAAGGCACTGGTAAATATGCTGCTTATAATTGGTGGCATTGTAATGTTGCTTTCGGTAATTAACTACGTAAACCTTACAACGGCACGAGCATCGGGCCGAACCAAAGAGATTGGCATTCAAAAGCTAATG
>JBBQPP010000763.1:0-2045 GCA_038217255.1 Bacteroidales bacterium
TTCACGCACTAAAAATCCTCAACAAAATCAAATCGATTTCTGTTATTGAATTCGACAAGAAAGACATTGTTAGGCATCGTTTGGTAAGGGATATTGTTGAGGCTTACGAGAAAAAAGCAGAGGAGGAGGAAGAGGCGAAGAGCAAGTGAAAAGTAAACAGTGAAAAGTATCGAGTATCCAGTATCGAGTATCCAGCAACTATTAATAAATATTCACTAATAAATAATCATTCAAAATGGGTAACGCATTAACAAAAACAGAATTCAGTTTTCCAGGGCAAAAGAGTTTGTACAAAGGAAAAGTTCGCGACGTATATAACATCAACGACGATTTTTTGGTGATGGTGGTTTCCGACCGAATTTCAGCATTCGACGTGGTACTGCCAAAGGGAATTCCTTACAAAGGGCAGGTTTTAAACCAGATAGCGGCAAAATTTTTGGATGCCACTGCCGATATTGTTCCCAACTGGAAAATTGCCGTTCCTGATCCAAATGTTACTGTTGGTCACATGTGCGAACAGTATAAAGTGGAAATGGTAATCCGCGGATATTTAACCGGCCATGCCGCCCGTGAATATAAACTCGGAAAAAGAATGATTTGCGGAGTTCCCATGCCCGCAGGAATGGTAGAAAACCAGAAATTCCCGGAGCCAATCCTCACACCGACTACAAAAGCTGCAGTTGGGCATGATGAGGACATTTCGCGCGAAGAAATTATTGCACAAGGTTTGGTTGACAACGCTGAATACGAAATGCTGGAAGACTACACCCGCAAACTGTTTCAACGCGGAACTGAAATGGCTGCCGAAATGGGTTTGATTTTGGTGGATACAAAATATGAATTCGGGAAAAAGGACGGTAAAATCTACCTCATCGATGAAATCCACACCCCCGATTCATCTCGCTATTTTTACGCTGAAGGTTACGAAAAACTATTAGCCGCAGGAGAACAACAAAAACAACTTTCAAAAGAATTTGTCCGTCAGTGGCTCATCGAAAATGGTTTCCAGGGAAAAGACGGACAGACTGTTCCAAAAATGAGCGAAGATTTTGTGACTTCAGTTTCCGACCGTTACATCGAGCTTTTCGAGAAAATCACCGGAGATACATTTAAGAAATCAGATATATCTGAAATCCCGGCGCGTATTGAAAAAGCGGTAAATGAGTTTTTGAAAAACAAAATATAAATTGGGAATCATTGAATCTCTCAAAGTGATGCTATGACTACAAAAACAAGTAAATAATGAAACGTTTATTTCTTTTATCCTTTTTATTTCTTTTATCGATTAACCTTTTTGCGCAGGACGAAGCAACTCTGGTTAAAGTTGGCAACAAAGCACCAAATTTTACAATAGAATTGGAGAACGGTAAAACAAAACAACTTTCCGACCTGAAAGGAAAAGTAGTTTGGATCAACTTTTTTGCCACCTGGTGTCCGCCGTGCCGACAAGAATTGCCCCACCTGCAAAAAGAAGTTTACGACAAACTTAAAAGCAATCCGAATTTCGAATTGATAATTCTTGGTCGCGAACATAGTTGGGAAGAAATCAATAAATTCAAAGCAGACAATAAATTCAACATGCCATTTTACCCGGATATGGGGCGGAAGGTTTTTTCACTTTACGCCAATCAAAACATTCCGCGTAATTTTATAACGATAAAGAAGGAAAAATTGCTGTAGCGTCAATCGGTTTCAACGAAAAGGAGTTTAAAAAAATAATTGATAAGGTGGAAAAACTGCTCAAATAGAAATAAACTTTAAAAATAGACTAAAACGATCTGGTGAACATCAGACCGTTTTTTTTGTTGTAAAAACATTGGATTTAAAACCAAATAAGTTGTAATTTGGGTGTTTCAATTAAGGACGTTTAACTTTTAAAAACCATTAAAATGAAAAAATTATTACTAATTGCGCTGGCTTTTATGGTGTCCATAACTGCTTTTTATTCTTGTAATGAATCCCTCGTGGATGATTCTTCGGGTAATGATTTGGAACTTAAATCAGCCAGTATAGGCGCAAAAAGTTATATTGTTGTTTTAAACGAC
>JBBQPP010000764.1:0-2045 GCA_038217255.1 Bacteroidales bacterium
TAATCATCTTGAAGTCCGAGCCAGAACTTAGCGGAATTTCCGAAATATTTACTCAATCGTAAAGCTGTGTCAGCCGTTATTCTACGATTACCTTTTACGATTTCTGAAATTCGTGTTTGCGGGATTTTTAAATCTTTTGAAAGTCGGTATGCCGTTATTTCTAGAGGTTCAAGAAACTCATAAAATAAAATTTCGCCAGGATGTACATTTGCTAACTTTTCCATTTTTTACTTTTTAGTGATAATCGATTATTTCCACTTCGCTTGCGTTTCCTTTGTCCCATTTGAACATAATCCGCCATTGTTTGTTAATTCTAATACTGTAAAATTCACTTAATTTTCCACCGAGCTTTTCCAGTCGGTTTGAGGGCGGAATCCTTAAATCCGCAACATCTTGTGAATTATTCAGCATTCTGAGTTTCCTTCGTCCGACGTTTTGAACATCAATCGGCATTTTCTTGACTCGTATTCCATTCCAAATTTGTTCGGTGGCTTTAGAACCAAAGGATACTATCATATCTTTTCGCGTTACTAACGTCAAAGATAAGTATTTTATTTTAAGTTCATAATTTTTTAGGAAATGTTGCCTAACAAGTAAATATAGCGACAACTACCTATTCTTTTTAACACCTACTTTGTAAACCAGCTATACTGGCTTTAGAAGCATACGCACTCACATATACTTCGGTTTTGTATATGATGTATGGCAGCTGTCCGCATTAGGCAGAGAGGGGCATTAGTGAGTTTTAGTAACCGGCACCCGTCAAACCTGTCCGTCTTGGGCGGAGGCGAGCGTTAGCGGGGGACGACCCATCAAAAGGGTTGATCATACATAGGATGCGGAGCAAGTTATACCAAAAGAAAAAAAGGTTGTTTAAGGCAAAAAAAATATTGATTAACTTTAAAGAACTGGACTAAGGCTTTTCATAGGAGCCGTTGTTGGCAGTAGTTATTTTAATTCTTTATCTGTTTTTAATTTCCTAAATTCTAATTCCGGTTGTCCATTGTCAAGAATGCCTTTTTGTTTCAATTCCATTGTGTGAAGTCCTCTCATACCATCTTTAATTTCCTCTACACTAATAAATACACCTAAAGTCTTTTCTTTGTTTGCGTTTAATTCCGCAACTTGATTGACTATTATTGATGGCTGGAATTGTCCTTTCGGAATTTCCTTAATTTCACAAATAGAATTCAATAATTCGTTTATAGCTTTAATTCCATCATAAAGCGTGTAGATTGCATTTTTTTCCGATTTATAAACGAAATTTTTTGGTGATTTTGTTTCTGGATTATCAGGTAAGAAAATTAATACTGTACCAACATTATTTTTAAATTCAAAAAATGTATAGTCGACAAGAGCGTCAAAATGCTCGTTGACATTTCGAACTTCCCTAATGTATTTTCCACCATTATTCCAATAGTTATTTAATAAATCATTGATTTGCTCATCAAATTCCAATATTTCTATTCCCTTTTTAAAAGCGTCATTCATACTTTTTGGAATATTTTTCCCTTGTCCAGTAATATCAGAAATTAATCTTAACAACTGATTTTGCATTATTACAATTGAAGATAAGGTTGCGGGAATTTGAGCATAAGCAAGAAATAATTCGCTACACGCAAAAGGAACTCGGTTTTTGGAATCAAATTTTAATTGCTCTATATATTCTAAACCCAACTTTTCGGATTCTTTCAGGGAATGTTCCATTGCCAACAAACTTTGTAAAGCACAAGTACCTCTATATAAAAATCTATCTATTTTTTTAGTTAGACTTGCGCTGGATTGTGGATTTGGGCTCAAGGATGCTAAATGAAGAAAAAAATTATTATGATTTAGCAAATTTGGTAAATAGTGCATATAGTTTTTTTTAATTACTGCCAACAAATAAATATACTTACCTGTACTCTTATACTTTATTTTTAGCGAATAAACCCACAAGTCCCTATTCCAATATAAAAAGGTACAAACAATAAACTTTTAAAATTGATTGGAGGTGTTCGTTTAGGGGAGCATTACTGCAAGATAAAAATACCTGTGCAGTAATT
>JBBQPP010000765.1:0-2043 GCA_038217255.1 Bacteroidales bacterium
GTAAATAAAAGGCGCTTTTGTTAATGTTGGGCAGCTGGATGGTTCAGCACCAATAATCTGAATGTTTGCCCCATGCATCTTTTCGTACATAAACGGGAACGAAATACCGGCAAAATTACTTCCACCACCACAACAGCCAATAACTATATCAGGATTTTTGATGCCCACTTTTGCCAATTGTTTTTTGGCTTCCAAACCAATAATTGTTTGGTGCAACATAACGTGATTTAACACCGAACCCAGCGAGTAACGTGTTCCGCCGGTTGGGTCGGTAACCGCAGCTTCTACAGCTTCTGAAATAGCAATTCCCAAACTTCCGGGAGTATCAGGAAATTCAGCAAGAATATTTCGTCCGGCCTGTGTTTCCATACTTGGACTCGAAATACATTTTCCGCCCCATGTTTCCATCATCATTTTGCGGAAAGGTTTCTGGTCGAAACTTACCCGCACCATGAAAACTTTACACTCAATTCCACCCAACTGTGCACATGCATACGATAAGGCTGAACCCCATTGTCCTGCTCCTGTTTCGGTAGTCAGTTTTTTAATACCAAACTGTTTGTTGTACCATGCCTGTGCAACAGCAGTATTTGGTTTGTGGCTTCCCGCCGGAGAAACACTTTCGTTTTTATAATAGATTTTCGCCGGTGTACCTAGCGCAGCTTCCAATTCGTAAGCGCGAATCAGCGGACTTGGTCTCCATTGTTTTAAAATATCGCGGATAGGTTCAGGTATGTCAATCCAGCGCTCCTGGCTAACTTCCTGTTCAATCAGGTTCATCGGGAAAACGGGTGCAAGCATTTCGGGGCCAATCGGGTTTCCATCTGGTCCGAGTGGTGGATTTAAAGGCGTTGGCAGATCGGGCGTAAGGTTGTACCACTGTTTTGGCATCTCTGACTCATCGAGATAAATCTTCTTTATTCTTGTCATGATTCTTGGTATTAATTAATGATTTAAATTATTTTGTTTTTGACCTCAATATTTATTTCCCGGATTTTAAAAAAAGAAAAAGGGATTTATCACAAAACGCAACAAATCCCTTCTTCCGGCCTTTAACCCCGTAAGTTGAATGATTCTTCCCGCGCTTCCATTTTCAAGTTGCGCCAGCTCCACTCTTTTCCGTATAAAGGCATTTTGTACATATCCCACTTTTGTTCAACACGTAAAACTAATACTATTTTTTTTTCAATCAAATATTTCCCTGTTCTAATCAAAATTCAGAATCGTTCTAATTATTTTTTCTTGGTAATAAAAAGAAAAACGTAGTTTTTCGATTATTTTATAATGATTGTCTCTTTGACTTTACAGCCGCGAAGTGGTTGGATTTCTTGTGAATAAAAACAACATAACCCCTGAAAATCAACAAAAGAATATCGGTTTTTGCTTTGTTTTTGTTCGCAAAATCCAACGCCGTGGCGTTGTGGTCAAAAACTCAAAAGTTTATACAATAATCCAACGCAGTAGCGTTGTTTTTGATTTTTCATTTAATTTTGATATCCGCACTAATCGTTATAGAATATTAAATTATATTGTAATAGTTTTTTACTGAACTATTTTTCTTTTGTTTTTGCCGTTCAACATGAATACGTATTTTTGCACCTTTTTAATTAGAATATTTAAAATGAATAAACCAATTGTTGTAAGCGGAATTCGGCCAACCGGATATTTACACCTTGGAAATTACTTTGGTGCGGTGCGCAATTTTGTGCGGATGCAGGAAGATTTTAACTGCTATTTTTTTATTGCCGATATACATTCGTTAACCACGCATCCTACGCCCGAAAATTTGCAGTCGGGTGTAAAGCAAGTGCTTGCCGAATATTTGGCTTGCGGTATCGACCCCGAAAAAGCAACAATTTTTATTCAAAGTGATGTTCCGGAGGTTTCGGAATTATACACTTTAATGAATATGAACGCTTATCTGGGCGAATTGGAACGCACTACTTCGTTTAAAGACAAAGCGCGCCAAAATCCAGATAATGTAAATGCCGGATTGCTGACTTACCCGGTTTTAATGGCCGCCGATATTATTATTCATAAAGC
>JBBQPP010000766.1:0-2039 GCA_038217255.1 Bacteroidales bacterium
AACAAATCGGGATTGGGCAATTTCATTTTTTTCTACGGCTTTTTTTACTGCGCAACCGGGTTCGTGAGTGTGTGAACAATTTTTATATTGACATTTGGATGAAATCTTAAAAATCTCAGGAAAATAGTGAGAAATTTCCCAAGGTTCCATTTCTAACATTCCAAATGCTTTTATTCCGGGAGTGTCGATAATGTAACCACCAAAACTTAATTTGTAAAGTGTTGTATAAGTAGTCGTGTGTTTTCCAGTGTTATGAACATCAGAAATATCCATAGTTTTCAACTTTAAACCGGGTTCCAGAATATTTATGAGCGTTGATTTTCCAACTCCGCTGTGGCCATTGACAACGTTAATTTTATTTTTTAAGGCATCTTTAAAACTTTCTATTCCGAGTAAAGTTGTTGCAGAAGTAGCAATACACTGGTATCCAATTTTTGTGTAAATATCAATGATTGCGTTCAATGTAATTTTTTGCTCTTCGTTTAACCGATCGTTTTTATTAAATACAATTAAAACCGGAATCCGGTAAGCTTCCGCAGATGCGAGATATCTATCAATAAAAGTTGTTGTTGTAACAGGATAAAATAAGGTTGCCACCAAAACAGCCTGATCAATGTTGGCAGCAATAATGTGCGATTGTTTTGACAGGTTTTGTGAACGGCGTATAATGTAATTTTTGCGCTCTTCGATGCCTGAAATCAAACCGATATTTTGCTCTCTTTCATTATTTGTTGATGCCTGAACGGTAAATTCAACTTTGTCTCCAACAGCAATCGGATTGGTACTTTTTATGTCTTTGATACGAAATTTGCCTTTAATTTTGCACTCGAATTTCTCCCCGTTTTCTGTTTCAACAGTGTACCAACTGCCGGTCGATTTAATAACAATTCCTTTTTTCAAAATGAAGTTTTTTCAAAAGTAGTTTTTTTACTGCAAAAATGAAATGAAGCAAAAAAACAGATTTTCACGTGAAACATTTTTATAAAAAATTGATATTCAATTTATTACATTTGAAAATCAAGAAAATACTATTTATAACTGAGGAAAAAATTTATCTATTCCCAATCTAAAATAATTTTCCCGCAATTTCCTTTTTCCATAATTTCGAAGGCCTTTTGAAAATCATCGGCAGGTAAGCGGTGGGTTATGATGGGCGAAATATCAAGTCCACTGGTTAGCATCATTTCCATTTGGTACCAGGTTTCGTACATTTCGCGGCCGTATATTCCTTTGAGTGTCAAACCTTTGAAAATAAGTTTACTCCAGTTGATTTGGGTATTTTGCGGCAATAGTCCCAGTAAACTGATTTTTCCGCCATTGTACATGTGGTTTACCATATCGTTAAACGCAGTGGGCGAACCCGAACATTCCAACCCGATATCGAAACCGGCAACCATTTCATGTTTTGCCATGGCTTCTTTGATGCTTTCTTTGGTTGGGTCGATTACTCGTGTTGCTCCCATTTTTTTCGCCAAATCACGTCGATATTCACTTAAATCGGTACCGATAATATTTCGTGCGCCTGAAAATTTGCAGATTGCTGCTGCCATTGCTCCAATTGGACCGCCAATACCGGTTATCAGCACGTCTTCGCCAAGCAACGGAAATGAAAGCGCAGTATGCGTTGCGTTGCCCAGCGGGTCCATAATGGCCATCATTTCATCGGAAATGCGGTTGTCGATATGCAATACGTTTTTTGCAGGAACTGAAATGTATTCAGCAAAACCACCGTTGCGATTCACGCCAATCCCAATAGTATGGTCGCAAATGTGTTGGCGCCCGCGACGGCAATTACGGCAAAAACCGCACGAAATGTGGCCTTCAACTGTTACTCTTTCGCCAACTTTTACGCGATCAACTTCAGAACCTACTTCAACTACTTCGCCCATGTATTCGTGGCCGATTGTAACAGGTGTTTTAATGGTTTGCTGCGCCCATTCGTCCCATTTGTAAATGTGCAAATCAGTACCGCAAATGGCAGATTTTTTTACTTTGATTAAAACGTCGTTGGGACCAATTGCCGGAATCGGAACTTCTTC
>JBBQPP010000767.1:0-2037 GCA_038217255.1 Bacteroidales bacterium
GGTTGAACAGCTTTTAGATGTAAGAAAAGCAGAAAGCGGAAAATTATCCCCGAAATTAAAATCTGAAGATATTGTTTCTTTTACCAAAAATGAAGTTTCCCATTTTACGTATGCAGTCAAGAAAAAAGGACTTGAACTGAAGGTAAAAAGCAAATTGGAGAAGATAATGGCTTATTTCGATCCTGGCATGATTTCGAAGGTTTACTTTAATGTTATATCAAACGCAATAAAATTTACGGATAAAGGAGAAATTGAAATAAATATTGAAAGAGTTGATAATAATAGCTTTGAAATATTAAAAAATGCACCATTCAATTCCTTTGTTATGGTAAAAATTCAGGACACCGGAAGGGGAATACCCAAGGAACTGGAATTGCGAATTTTTGAACGCTTTTATCAGGATCAAAGCAATAAGGGTAAGGGCTATGGCATTGGTTTATCGCATTCCAAAGAGCTTATTGATGCTCATAATGGCTTTATTGAAGTGGAAAGTACTTTGCTGGCAGGCACTACCATACGTTTTTTTCTTCCCGACACTGAACTGTCCGATAAATTACCAATTGATATTGCTGCAAGCACCGAAGATATATACATTGACGAGTATTCCGAAAAGGATGTTGAGGAATTCACTGTTGATAAAACAGCTAAAACCATTCTCGTGGTGGAAGACAATATCGATATGAGAAAGTTTATTAAATCTGAGCTAAAAGCCGTGTTTAACGTCATTGAGGCTTCCGATGGTTTGGAAGGGTTGGCAAAAGCTGAAGCCAATATTCCTGATTTAATTGTTAGTGATGTTATGATGCCCAACATGGATGGAATTGAGTTATGTAAAAAGCTAAAATCAAATATTAAAACAAGCCATATTCCATTTATTCTTTTAACTGCCAAGGTAGACCTGGAAACAAAATATGAAGGTATTGAAACAGGAGCAGATGATTATATTCCAAAACCATTTGAGATGGAGTATCTGTTAATGAGAATCAAAAATCTTCTTCATTCAAGGGAACAACTTCGCAGAAAATTTCAAAACAGTACTGTATTGGAACCATCAGCAGTAACAGTCACTTCAATTGACGAAAAGTTTTTATCCTCACTAATGGAAGCGATAAATTCAGGCATTCCAGATTCTGATTTTTCGGTAGGCTTATTGGAATCAGCAATGGACATGAGTCATGCCAACTTTTATAGAAAAGTTAAAAGTATAACCGGGCAATCGGGGCAGGAACTATTGCAAAATATGCGTATGAAAAGAGCCTACCAGGTTTTATCAGAAAAGAAAGGGCTTCGTATATCAGAAGTAGCCTACATGGTCGGATTTACAAATCCAAAGTACTTTAGCAAGTGTTTTAAAGAAATGTATGGATTTGCACCTTCCGAACTAATAAAATAATCAATAAATGACTATGAAATCCTTCTACGAAAATGTAACATTTCAATTCACAAAAAACATTTTTTACCCTCCAAAGAACAACTTTTATCCCAGTGAACAATTTTTACATCCTAATTGAGATATCAGAATGAAATGCTTAACTTATTAAGTGCGTAAATTTGAAATATTGATTGATTTGCGAAACAATAACAACAATATATGGAGGTTGAAAAAAAATACAAATTTATACCTTATATAATCATTCTACTTCTTGTGCTTTTTATTCTAACAAAATTGATTTATGAATTTTGGATTTTTGGCTAAACGTTTTAAAAGATATAAAAAGATTGAATTTATCCTGTATAATAATAAAAAGCAAGGAATGAATTCAAGTTTTAGTTTCATAGTTAATGTCGGTGGCAGAGGTCACCGACATTTAATGAACAGAAATTTTGCAACCGAAATGAAATTATTTTTTACAAAACATAGTATTAACCAATAAAAATTAAAATTATGAGACTGAAATTTTTACTTTTTGTTTTTTTGTTATGGGGCAGTACAATCAGTGCCCAGATCTATCATCATCAGGATACCGTCAAATCTTTGATTATAACCGAATATCGGGGTGATAATACAAATTTGACTTATCTCGAAATAACCAAGAT
>JBBQPP010000768.1:0-2024 GCA_038217255.1 Bacteroidales bacterium
CTAAAAAACTAACAAATATGTCATCAAACAGAAGGAATTTCCTGAAACAATCGATTATTGGGTCGGGGATAATTGCAACAGGTTTTGCCGGAAATGCATCGGTAATTCAAAACTTTTCTGAAAAAAGTGCAAGTGCAAAAACATCGGCACAAAGTTTTAACATGAGCGGTTATGCAGCTCCAAAACTCGATAAAGTGCGCATAGGTTTTGTTGGTTTGGGTAACCGCGGACCCGGTGCAGTTGACCGAATGTCGCATATTGAAGGAGTAGAAATTACAGCCCTTTGCGACCAATACGAAGACAGGGTTGAAAAAATACAGCAGAAACTTGAAAAAGCAGGAATTCCAAGAGCAAAAACTTATACAGGCAGTAAAGATGCCTGGAAAGCAATGTGTGAAAATCCCGATATCGACCTGATTTACATAACTACACCCTGGGCATGGCACACACCAATGGCAGTTTACGCCATGGAAAATGGCAAACATGCGGCAAGTGAAGTACCTGCGGCAAAAACCATTGATGAATGCTGGCAATTGGTTGAAACTTCGGAAAAAATGCGAAAACACTGTATGATGCTCGAAAATACATGCTACGATTTTTTTGAACTTCTAACTCTAAATATGGCTCGCGCCGGATTTTTTGGAGAAATTATCCATACTGAAGGCGCATACATTCACACCCTGCTCGATTCAAATTTCAGCAAAACAAATTATGCCGAAATGTGGCGCTTAAAAGAAAATTACCGTAATGGCAATCTATATCCCACACATGGTTTGGGACCAGTAAGTCAGGTAATGAATATCAACCGCGGCGACCAGATGGAGTATTTAACATCCATGTCATCAAACGATTTTTTAATGTCAGCCACGGCAAAAGAACTTGCCGAGAAAGACAGTTTTTTCACTGAATTCGCTGATAAAAAATATCGTGGAAATATGAATACAACTAACATCCGCACTTTTAAAGGCCGCACTATTATGCTTCAGCACGATGTTACCAGCCCACGGGTTTATTCGCGCATCCACCTCATTAGCGGCACAAAAGCGGTGGCAATGAAATACCCCGAACCGGGCAGGATTGCAACAAGTCATGAATGGTTGGATGAAAAAGAAATGAAAAAGTTGGAAGAAAAATACACACCTGAAATTGTGACCCACATTGGAGAGATGGCAAAAAAAGTTGGCGGCCACGGAGGAATGGACTTTATAATGGACTGGCGAACAATCGACTGTTTGCGTAACGGTTTACCACTCGATGAGGATGTTTACGATGCTGCTTTGTGGAGTTCTATTGCACCGCTCAGCGAAAAATCGGTGGCAAATCGTTCAAATTCTATTGATGTACCCGATTTTACCCGCGGAGCATGGAAAACAAATGCTCCAATGGAACTTACCTTGAAGGGAGGAGGAACTACCGGGGTTAAATAGGAGGTTGTCGTGGTTGTCAGGTTGTCTTTGTTATCGGTGGTTATTAGTTGAAGTTTTTATTATTCACCGGGTAACATGGAGTCACCCTGTGAATAAATTCGAATATTTTTCAATTTACCAGATCTTCAACGCAACCATTCAAATATGAATTCCGTCTTAGATTCTGTAACTTAAAACGAAAATTATGAAACAGTTAATTCTACTTGGTTTTTTAATTATTACCTACTCCTTGAATGCACAGGATTTTAACAATCCTGGAGATTGCAAAGCAGAGTTTAAGTTTGCCGTTAATCCTGATATTAAAACGCTTTTGCCGGCAACTGCGATTAATTTTTACGACAAATCGCTTGGAGATGTAAAAGAATGGTACTGGGATTTTGGCGATAGCATAACAAGTAACGAACAAAATCCAATGGTTGTTTTTAACCATCCACAAACCGGACCTACAGTTAAAATCAGCCCTTATAAAACAATAACACTTACAATTGTTACTTCCGATGGCTGCAAAAGTTCCGGTTCTCAAACCATAAATATCATTGAAGGAACTCTTTATGAAGAAATTCAAAATTGCAAGGCTGTTTTTAAATATTACGAATC
>JBBQPP010000769.1:0-2022 GCA_038217255.1 Bacteroidales bacterium
GATTGAGTAATAATGAAAACCTTCACTTAACGAATCGGTGGTGATTTCCCAAATTCCATCGGCATTTTTCACCATGTCGTATTTTTTAGCCAAATCGAGTTGTACCTTTTGCGCATCGGGTGCTTTAATTTTGAAAACCGCTGTTCCATCGGGCAACATTTGTGGGTATTTTGCCGACCTTACATTTGTTTCGGCTGGAGTTCCCAAATTGCTGTTAATATTGAAAGAAGCAATATCAACCGGTTTAAACAACAATTGCGAAAACATGTAAAGGCCGTTTTTCCAAACCTTAAAATCGTGATAACCATGTTCGACATGGTAAATGTGAGGAACTTTGTTTTCCTCAAGATAATCGTGTGTCCGTTTACTGAAAGTTATAAGACCGTCTTTATCGCCGCACGAAATCCACAAAAGCTTAAGTAATTCTTTCGTTTTGGCAGGGTCGGGTATCAATTCTTCAGGCTTTTTGGTGTTTGGAGCCGATGAAAATCCTCCAACCCATGCAAATTTATCCAGGTTGCCAAGGCCGAAATTCAGAGATTGCCCGCCACCCATTGATAAACCTGCAATTGCGCGGTGTTCGCGATCCGTTATGACCGGATAATTTTTTTCGATAAAAGGAATCAAATCGTTCAGCAAATCTTTTTCAAAAGTGGCAAACGCTTCAACTTTGTCAGGTGCAAAAATATTTCCGGTAGCACTGTCGTCTTTCATCGCCCTGCCATTGGGCATAACCACAATCATTGCTTCAATTTTTTTCAATTCATAAAGATTATCGAGAATAACTTCCGGGTGACCGCCATTTAGCCATTCTTTTTCATCGCCGCCAATTCCGTGCAATAAATAAAGAACCGGATACTTTGTGTTTTTTGAATACCCGGGAGGAGTGTAAATTAACGCTTTCCGTGTTGTTCCAACGGTGGCTGATTTATAACTGATTGTATCGATTTTGCCATGCGGAATATTGGTACGGACAATATCGTAGCCTGGTGTTGCAGGTGTTATGGTGTTTTGCGAATTTCCGTATCCAAACAAAAAAATGGAAAAGAAAAGTGCATATAATTTTTTCATGATATCGTGATTTTTATAATTTTTGAAATATGAATATTAAGTTTTAATTAGCTGTTATACTGTTGTATCAAGACATTGTTTGCAGTTTATCAAGTTAAGATCAACATTAACAAAGCAAGATTCCGGTTTCAAATCATTTTCTTTACCTATTTGGCCAGGGGATTGGACTTTTTCCATAGAGTAATATTTAATTAGTTTTAGTTAATGAGCTTTGTAAATATAAGTGTTGCACGGACATTTAAAAATTATTGTCTTAATTATTTTTCTTTTTGTTTAATTTTATTTTCACTACAATGTATGAATGCCTTCATTTCTAGCGGAAAGAAGAAGAAATGTAAACTTTTTAATACAAAATACAATACCCACTAACTGAAAGTAGAAGTAAATTAAAGTCAATCTAAAATCCTTTATAAAAGGCGATTCAGTAAATAAGTACATTGATTACTTGGAATTAGAAATAACAAGGGAATCAGCTAAACAAGCTACAATTTATTCAACTATTTCAATTGTTTTAGCATTTATAGCAATTGTAATATCATTATATCTAAATCCAAAACAACCTTATGAAGTTAAGATAGTAGATTATTCAGGTAAAGAAAAGATAGCCATACCTGCAATCAGTCAAACAGAACAAGTAATTATTTCAGATTCTGATAGCATCAAGAAAGATTCAATTAACCAATAAATATATCAAAATGAAAAAAGTATTTTTTATTTCAGTTGTACTAATAATGAATTTCAATGTATTACAAGCACAAATAGAACTAAAAGGAATTAAAATAGGAGAAGTAAACAAATTTGAAGGAGTAAAACCATTAGCAGATATTGAATTTGATTTACATACGATTAATATGGATAATGGTGTCTGTGTTGGAATAAATGGTACTGTTAAGGATGGGAAAAGTGTTTCTAGTGAACAACTTAATAATCTTGTAGTTGCACTAAATAACT
>JBBQPP010000770.1:0-2021 GCA_038217255.1 Bacteroidales bacterium
AAGTTTAAAACATTGATATTTAACGTTTTGTGTTTCTTCGTGTCTTTGTGACTTAGTGGCAATTCTTTATTTCTAACTTTTCGGAGGAGGCTCAATAATCATTTTCAAAAAAGTTCTATCTATATTTGATTCTTTCCTAAATCAATTAAATAAGTCTTTTAAAATGAAAATCGAAAAAGAGAATTCAAAAGAACTACAAACCAGTGTTGGCTGGACCGCTTTGCTAACTGTGCTTTTCTTGTTCTTTAACCGGTCATCCGAAACCTTGCCGGCAACTTTAATGGCGCTTCCTTTTTTTATTGTCCTGTATTTTCTTTTGTTTTCAATCGGAAGGAATAAAATTTCAGGAAGCATCCGAAAATGGATGGATTCTGATATTAAAAAGATAGTTGTTTTTCCCGCAGTTCTGATTTTACTTTATTTTAGCTATGTTTTAATAATCGGTAAAAATCCATTTCAGGGCGCGGTTTCTATGGTTCCTTTCCTTTTGTTTTTCCCTGTACTGGTTTTTGCTGCCAATCGAAAAGATGTAAAAAAAATTGACTGGCTTGATTTTACAACTTTCATACTTTTTCTTTTACCCATTACATTAATTGATGCAAATCCATCAGGCAAACTCCCCGAAAAAGGTAATGATTTTGATTCGGTTTACCGCATTGTAATGATGCTAACCGCAGTGTATGCTTTTGTAATCGTTAGGGGTTTGAATGACGTTGGATTTTTTCCTGAATTCAAACTGAAAAAACTGATTACAGCCGTTTGGGTTTGGCTTGCATATTATGGTTTTGTGTTTATTGTCGGTTATTCCGTAAATTTTATCCAGTTAAAAGGACATGAAACTTTTTCAGCTGATTTGATCTATAAAATAGCATTGACAATCATCACAACCTTTTTACATACAGCACTTTTCGAAGAGCTTTTTTTCAGGGGGATACTTCAAAATTTGCTTTCAAAACGCATAAATCAATCGAAATCGTGGATGGTATTTTGGAAATGGGGCTTGGGGATTTTATTTGTTTTAGCCATTTTAGTCGGTTATACTTTAAATGGTGGAATGCAATGGTTTCCGGCATTGATAACACTTTTAATGTTTTTAGCTGCATTTTTTATCGAGAAATCGGGAAAATTCAACACCGGTATTTATACAGCACTTGCCATAACCGGGGTTACATTCGGCTTGGTACATTATCATGCCGGATCGATTATTTATATTGGTTTTGCCTGTATCGCAGGCTGGGCATACGGTTACACCTGGATTAAAACAAAAAATGTTTTTTACTCCGCACTGGTTCATACACTTGTAAATAGTTCGGCATTGATTTTTGGCTTGGAGTTAATGAGATAAATTGCTGCTACCAACTTTCAATCCCAAAAGGGATTTGTTCTTAAACATGTAATTAAAAGGTAAATTTTTAAAATAATCTTAAAAACGGAAACATAAAAATAAACCATGCACAAAACATTGAAAAATATAATCCTAAGTGGAATTTTTATTCTCCTTTCAATTATTGTCAAATCACAAACTGTTGATTTATCAAATGCCACAATCATCAATTTCGAAAAAAACGATAAAGTGGTTTTAAAAGCGGTTTCGGTTTTGCAGGAAGAGGTTGCCAAAAGAACCGGCATAAAATTGTCTGTCACAAATAAATTGAACAAATCAGCAAAACCAATGATTTTGGTTGGATTGGAAGGTCAAACCGGGAATTTTACAGCCGGATTACAAAGTTCAATTTCAGAATTGCCACCCATTAAAAGCGAAGGATATAAAATCGCAGTCAATTCTGAAACCAAAATGGTTGCAATAGTTGGTGCCGATGCCCTTGGGGTTTTGTATGGGATAGGAAAACTGCTTCGAACAATGGAAATGCGCAAAGGTCAGATTTTAGTCCCGGCAGATTTAAGGATTTCATCATCGCCTGCTTATCCCATTCGTGGTCATCAGCTGGGTTACAGACCAAAAACCAATTCATACGATTCCTGGACTCCGGCGCAATTCGACAGTTACATTCGCGACCTTG
>JBBQPP010000771.1:0-2012 GCA_038217255.1 Bacteroidales bacterium
TGTGGCGCGAATTAAATCAAGAATTAACGAAAACAGCGTTGTTTTACCGGCGCCGTTATTTCCAACAAGGCCAAAAACTTCGCCACTTTGTATGGTCAATTCAGGAATATCAAGAACGGTTGTCCCGCTGTATGCTTTTTGTAGGTTGAGTATTTGTATCATTTTTTGATTCATTATTTATTAGTGATTATTTTTTGCTGTACCTATTTCATTTTTTCGTTCTTTCTCCCCTCGGAGAGTTTATCCCGATTCATCGGGAGGTCGGGGGAGGCTTTAAGTAGCTCTATAAGCCGCAATCATTTTATGCTTCCGTTTTAAATATTGTTTTGTAAAATAGTCGATCAAGCGCGGGTGGAGGATAATTCCAATCAAACCAAGTCCGCCCAGAATAAAGTAAGCGACAATATTCCCCAGTAGAAATGAAAGAATACCATAAATTGCAAGGGGTCCAAAAAAAATCGGGAAAGTAATCAGCCAGCTTGTTGCGCTCATTCCTTGGTAGTTGAACATGGCACGCTGATCCAAATCGATTGCTTTTCGGCTATTTAAATTCAAGGCAAAAATTACGAACGTATTTACCCCAATATTGTAAAGCATAGCTGCCAAGTGTATGTAAAGCACTTTTGGCGTAATAAACATATAACCCACTGAAAGTAGGTAAAAAATGATGTTTGTGACCGCCATCAGAAAAAATGCCGACTGAAGTATCTGTTTCATTTTTACGTTTTGCACCATCAAAAATGGATAGTAGCGACTGTGCCATGCTGGAAAAAACTGACCATACATCATACTGAAAATACCAGTCATAAATATGCCACCCAATACTAAAATAAATTCCGGTTTTCCTTGGTCAAAATCC
Source organism: Bacteroidales bacterium (assembly GCA_038217255.1). Lineage (GTDB taxonomy): Bacteria > Bacteroidota > Bacteroidia > Bacteroidales > Prolixibacteraceae > Draconibacterium. Next base: position 860 of record JBBQPP010000771.1, read on the forward strand.
TGATAAAGTATCAATCCATAAAAAATAAAAATAACCGATATTATCGCTGAGGTTCGTGGACGCTTGTTGCGGGTAATCATTTTAACCTCCAATGACAGCATTTTTCCATATTCGCCAATTTGGTTCAGCCACGAAAAATCATATTTTATCCCTTCTTTTTTCTTTTGCGAAAGTTCATCGAGAAAAAAGCGGCTTAGTAGAAATTTGAGATTTAATTGATAAAGCAAGCCAATAATTATAGGGAAAATAATTACTGCAATCGGGTGCAACACTACGAAATCAAAGAGCTTCCCGAAGTTTCTGGCAAAGTCGAAAATTCCAAAATGGTCGATTGCAAAAACTGCGGCTGCCAAAGCCAGAAATCCATAGAAAAACCAGTTCGACTCATTGGTGCGCCACTTGATATAAATGGCGATAAAGTGGTTTACAAAGATCATTAAAAACAGGGATGCCAGCCATGCAATTAAAACCGGGGTTTCAAGTTGGTGCACCGCTGTTCTGAAAACAAAAGGTAAAACCAAAAAAAGTGGCAGTAGATTGAAAAAGTGCAACATTGATTTGTTGAGCATGTACCGTGCAATCCGTTTCCGTTTTACAGGAATCAGCAAAAACGATTGAAACCCAAAAGTTGGCAGATTTTGAACCATAATGCGCAATACAAGGTCAAAACCAACATAAACAAAAATCAATGAATTGAAGGCTTCAATTTGTAATTTGCCCTGAAATTTTTCAACTAAAGCTACGCTTAACGCATAACCTATAACTAATGCGACTGCCGCAAAGTAGATTGCCAGAAAAATAAGCACTCCCTTTGCAGCCATGTTTTTGCTGAAATAGGCGGATCGGGTGAGTTCGCGCCAGCCAAAGTAGAAGAAGTTTCGGTTCATATAGTCAGTTTAAAGTTTCGAGTTTAAAGCCCAATCCAGTATCAAGTATCCTTTTCCCAGTTTCAAGTATCAAGTGCAAATTCAGGAAATTGTTGGTTAAAATCTTCTTTTATTTTTTGTGGGACATAAAACATTTGTCCAAATAAAGCTATTGTAAATAGAACAATAAAAAATGAAATCCCAAAAATTGCATAATTGTTTTGTAATGAACTTGCATGTGTAAAATTATAAAAATTTGGGATTTGCACGGGAACTTGAAATGCAGC
>JBBQPP010000772.1:0-2010 GCA_038217255.1 Bacteroidales bacterium
AGGGATAGAGAAATCGGAATCATATTTAAAACTTGGAAAATCCATGTTTCCGTTGCGTAGATTTAATCTGACTGTTTATGAGAAACATAGAAATAAAAAAAGCAGCCTTTAAAGCTGCTTTCTCATTCATCTTAATTTAAAATTAAGCAATTGCAATCTGTTTTACTGCCGGAGCCTGTACTTCTTTTTTTGGAAGGGAAATATTTAGTATTCCATTGTCAAAAGCTGCATTAATTGTGTCGGCATCAATGGTTTCAGGAAGTTGGAACGAGCGTTCGTATTTACTTTTGTATCCGAATTCATTCCAGGTGTATTTTGTCCCTTCAACATTTTCCTTAGGCTGATGGCCAGCGGTAACAGTTAAAACTTCATCCTCGAAACTGATCGAAATCTCATCTTTCGAAAATCCAGGTAAAGCAAGTTCGATAGTGTAATTTTTTTCATCCTCGCGAACGTTGGCTGCGGGTTTGTAGGTTAATTCAGTTTCGTTGGACAGGCGTTCGAAAACTTCGTTTCCACGGGATTGTATAAACGGGCGAAATGCAAAATGTAGGTTGTTCATGGTATATTCTCCTTTTAATTTTTAAGTTTATTTTTTTTGAGCTGTGTGAACTTCAATTTCAAATTCTATACCAACTAGAAAAATCATGTTTTAAAGCTAATTATTATGCCAATATGGCATTTTATATTAAAAGTACATGCCATTATGTCTGAATATCAAATAATTATATAAAATTGACAGGAGAGATTAAGCTATTTGATGATCTGTAATTTCCTATTTTATCTTTTTCTTGGTGATGACTTTATTTTTCAAAATATTACGTTATATCTTGATTAGAATTACAAATTTAGCTCAACAACTAATTATGTTGAAAAGCGATTTTTGTTAGAAGTAATATTTTTAAGTTTGTAGTGAAAGTGATTATTTACCAGGCACACGCGCTGAAATCGCGCGCGAGCGAAAGCGAAGTGCGCGCTAGCGGGGTAAAAAATAAGAAGCAGACTGATATAATAATACCAGTCTGCTTTTGGTGTTTTATTTTATATTACATGGTTTGTAAATTGCACCTGTTGCAAAGTCGACAATTGCACCTGGCCAAAACAATAAAATGTCAGCAACTAAAGCACCAGCTCTTATTTCCCTTGAGGGTTGGCCTTCAGCAGGTTTAGTTCTCTGACATTCCGATACTTTACCACCAAAAACAGTGGCACAACTTGATAACATGGCAGCAATTACAAGCATACCCAAAACGCGTTCAGCATTCTTTTTCATTTTGAATGATTTTTAATTAAACATAAATTTATATATTACTATAATTGATTATAGCCGTATCTGAAATCCAGTCATGCAGTCCTCTATATGAAAACAAATATGAAAGCATGTCTAGAGGTATAAATCTCATTAGAGTTCTTATTGCAATTCTAATAAAATAATAATCACTATTTTCTTTTAATGAAATGACTTTAGATCGAGTGATCATTTTCCCAGGAGTTTGTCCTCTTAGATACTCAAAAAGAAAATAATACAAGAAATAAATTAAAATCGAAATCCATTTAATGTTTACCTGCTCAATTGAATTCTTAAAAACCATTAAAAAAGCGAACATAAACGCAAAGTAAAATGTAGTGTCCAATAAAAAGTTTACAAATCGTAATATTTTACCTGTCATATCTTTTCCTTCTTTTTGTAAATCTTCGTGATATCAGTCCTTTAACTTGACCATAACTACAGAATAAAAACAGCAAATTATCCACAATGGAAATACTGTTCAACGATCTCACCAAGTTTTTCCTCGTTATGTTCGAGTTCCACACGGAGGTTTTGGTCGTTATACGATTTCAGTTTGCGGACATAACCATCGATAACAGATTGTGGGAAGACATTGTATTTTTTATAAATATCGGCCTGTTCCAGCAGCCTGTCAGCTGAATCCCAGCACGAAACTGGAAGTTGGCCGAGCTTAGCGGTTTTATCTTTATGCGCATCATCAAAAATATTCACATCCACAT
>JBBQPP010000773.1:0-1998 GCA_038217255.1 Bacteroidales bacterium
ATGCTCTAAAGTTCATTTTTTGGTTTTTTTTTAATTGGCTATAACAATTGTATCCCCGAAATTTGCGGGTATTTCCTATTTACGAAACGCTGTCTATTCCGCGTTATCTCAATTTAATACGAATACCCGCAAAAACATTTATAAAAATTACTCTCAAATATAAATACTTTCTATGTTCACTTCGATTGAATTTTACAAAAAATTGGAGATTAAAAAGTTTTTGAAGTAAAGAATCCTGACAGGGATTGGAACCCTGTCAGGATTAGCAATGACAAAAATTGACGCGAAGTAATAGCCTATGTGATTTCATTTTAAAAATTCAGCCCGTTCCGCAAGTTTTTCCATTCATTGGTGTCCAAATGCTAAATTATTTAACCAAACAACATTTAAAATTCTAATTCATGAAAAGCAAGTTCAGCTGGAAGGCATTTATCAGTTTTGGGTTAACTTATACCATTGTAATTTTACTCGTTTCAGGAACAATTTTATATATTTCCCCGGCCGGAAGATATGCGCATTGGGTAAACTGGAAAATCTGGGGACTTACCAAAGAAGGATGGCAGGCGCTGCACACCGTCTTTTCATACACTTTTGTAATCCTTTCCATTTTTCATTTATTCACAGTTAACTGGAAAGCTTTTCTTTCGTACCTGAAATCGAAAAAAGAAAGTGGACTAAACCGCAAAGCAGAACTTTTCTTTTCGTCGGTTTTGATGGTTGTTTTTTTCTTTGGAATAATTTATTCCATTCAACCTTTTAAATCGGTCATGGATTTAAGCTCCTACTTTACCGCTTCGTGGGAAAGTAATGAAGAAGCACCGCCCATTCCACATGCCGAATTACTGACTCTGACTGAACTTGCAGAACAAATGAAAATTCAGTCGGTTGACGAAATTACCGGGAAATTAAAGAATCACGGAATAGTATTCGAGGATGCCACCACACAAACATTGCAGGATATTGCGACCAAAAACAATACGACTCCCAGCGAGATATACAACCTGCTCAAACAGAATTCAGGCTCTTCGAAACAAGGTTCAGGAATTGGAAGAAAAACACTGGAAACATTTGCTGCCGAAGTAGGGAAAAGCTCAGACGAAGTTTTGCAAATATTAAAGAATAACAATATTGTTGCTGAAAAAGGACAGACATTAAAAGAAATTGGGGAAATCAACAACATTCCGCCACGCGATATTTTCGAATTATTTAAAAATTAGACATTTCGATTGTCTCACCTGCAACTTTAAATTGCTGTAGCTTTACATTTTTATAAAACTCCTTTTTGTCGAAGATGCTTTTGGCCTCTCCTACTTTTACTTTTTCAATTGAAATATCGTGCAATGGCATTTCCTCAAGACCTTGCAATTGAATCACATAATTGGTCTTTGCACAATTAATATTCTCCAGATAAATATTCGAGAATTCTGATGGTGATTTACCTCCGCGATAACTGTGATAGCTTTTTGTAAAATAAAGTAAATGCCCTCTAACCGAATTAACGTCAACATTCCGGATAAATACATCGCGAATAAAAGCGCCGCGATCCTTGTTCGATTTAAATTGGATGGCTTCTCCATCAACTTTCCCCAGACTGAAATTTTCGACATAAATATTTTCGATTCCGCCGCTCATTTCGCTCCCAAATGCGATTCCATGAAGCACTTGAGGTGCTGAACAATTCCGAACAACAATATTCTTCATTGGTTTATTCACTTTCCATCCATCACGGTCGCGGCCCGACTTGAAAACAACCGCATCGTCGCCGGTTCTGAAAGTACAGCCTTCAACCAACCCATTTACACATGAATCGAAGTCAATTCCATCATTATTAATCACCAGACTATTAATATTCACATTCCTGATAATCAAATCTGAACAATAAACAGGGTGCAAAATCCAAAGCGGAGAACTGGTTAGAGTTACACCTTCAACCAAAATCCGTTTGCAGTTGATAAACTGAATGAAGGAAGGGCGAAGGTAATCGCCTGTCCCAAATTT
>JBBQPP010000774.1:0-1975 GCA_038217255.1 Bacteroidales bacterium
CGCTGATCGCGTAGAAATCGGGTTTACAACAAACACCTCGCATGGAATGAATCTTGTGGCGCAAATGCTGAAAGACAAAGGAACTGTTCTAACAATGCGTGATGAATTTCCGTCAACCACATTTCCCTGGCTCAATCAGAAAACTGAAATCAAATTTGTTGAACCAACAAATTACGGATATTCAATAGAGGACATAAAGAAAGCTTTGACTCCTGAAATAAAAATACTCATTACCAGTCATGTTCAATACTGCACCGGATTCAGACAGGATTTGGAAACATTGGGAAAATTCTGCAAAGAAAATAACTTGATTTTTGTAGTAAACGCTACTCAGGCACTTGGGATTTTTCCGGTGGATGTGAAAAAATGTAATATAGACTTCCTCATGTTCACGGGGTTGAAATGGGCTACCGCAGGTTATGGGATTGGCGGATTATATGTTAACAAGAAATGGCTCACTCCCGATAATTTCCCGTTTGCGGGCTGGCGAAGCGTTCAAACACCGGGAAAAATGGATAACCTCGATTTAGATTTAAAAAACGAAGCATCTGTTATTGAATCAGGATGTCCGCACTTCCCAAATATTTTTGCGTTGGGCGGAGCTTTAAAAATGTTCAAAAACATTGGGGCTGAAAATGTAATGAACCGGGTTCTTTTCCTAAATCATTTAATCGAAGAAAAACTCCGGGAACTTAGGATTGAACTCATTGTTCAGAAAGAAGATAAACACCGATCGGGAATATTAATTGCCAAAATTCAAAACCCAAAATATGTGGTCGATGAACTTCTCAAAAAAAATATTATCGTTTCTGCCCGAGGTGAAGGAATGCGGGTTTCAGCAAGTATATTTAACAATGAGGAAGACGTTGAAAAACTAACTAACCAACTAAAAATAATTTTAAAATAATTGGGATTTAGTATAACCTCATTTTTTTTGAATCTCAAAAAATCAAATTAAATATAATTCGAGTTACACATTTTCTTCTATTACAACTTTAATTCAAAATTGATTTAATCGAATAAATCTTTGAAAAATCACAATTGACTTTTCAAAATATTTTTAGTAAATTGTACCTTTATATATTCTATTCAAAATTGATTTTCTTAATTGAATAGCGGGTCTAACCAACAAAAAGGATTTAAAAGTTTAACAATAATTTCTAATATATAATTTAAAATTTCAACATTATGAAAAACAAAATTTTCGTTTCTGTATTTATTCTTTTTTTCATGTTTGCAACAAGTAGTTTTGCACAGTATAATCCATATACCGATGGATCAAGTTTAGTAACAGTTGGCGTCGGAGCTTCGGGTTGGGGAATTCCTGTATTTTTGCGATATGAACAACCGGTTGCTGATAATATTACTGTAGGTGGCGATTTATCATATCAATCAAAATCAGAAAATTATGGATTTTACAAATGGAACCACACCATTGTAGGTCTCAATGGAAGAGGCAGTTATCATTTCAATGAACTTTTGGATGCTCCTGATGAATGGGATTTTTATGCCGGCGTCTCATTAGGATATTTTTTCTGGAAAACCAAATATGATGGCAGTGGTATTTTCGACTATACAGGTTCAGGAAATGGCGGTTTTAGTATTGGAGCCCATGTAGGTGCCAGGTATTTTATTAACGAAAAAATAGGCATAACCGCTGAAGCAGGTGGAGGTTCTATATTGGCAGGGGGTACAATTGGAGTTACATTCCTATTTTAAGAAATTACCTTCTATTCCTTTTTTTTAATTCAAAAATACTGTGCAAAAAACATCTGAAGTTTTAAGTGTTTTGCACAGTATTTTTATATCCTTCGATTTCTATCATCCAAAAGTTCTTACAAAACTTAGCTGTAACCGTTCAGAATAAAAAAATTCAACTAAGTATTTAAAGGCTTCTAGAAGACAAAATACGTTTAAGATAAATACGTTAACTTTCAGAAATTATATTCTGACGTAAAATACTACTCATAACTAT
>JBBQPP010000775.1:0-1944 GCA_038217255.1 Bacteroidales bacterium
AATACCGGCCATATTTTTATTCATAATCCACTCGCCAATTCCGTAATAGGTAGTACCATTCCATTTTCCACCCAACTGAGAAAAAAGTCCCCAATGGATAAACATCCCAAAATTACCGTCGGCAAAAAGTTTTGCTTTTTCAGGAATTGAATTTGTCCCAGAAGTTTTTGAATCTCCCCACATTTTATCCATGCTCTTTTCAGTCGATTTAGGCACTTGCGCAATTGTGGATAAAATAATAAGTAATAAAAAAAAGGTTGTAATTAAGTTTTTCATATGATTGTATTTTTTATTGTTTAATCCTCTCAGAAAAGTTACATTTTGCCACAAAGGCAACCACGGTATTGAACCCGAACATCAAAAGTAATAACTTGGGAAATTGCAACTGTAATATTCCGCAATTGCAGCGGAGCTGCAAAATCTTTGTAGCCGAAGTTTACTAGTTGACGTGCGGCAGCGTAGCTGTCGAATCTCAATCATACCATTCAAACAAATATCTTTCATCAAATTCAATGTCATTTTTTTGCAGAATATCGAGGTACTCTTCCTTGAATGTTCTTTTTTTGTGATGAACAGGCTGGTTAAGTATATATTTTACTACTCCATCAATTTGAGATTTTGAATAGGTAAATGACCCAAATCCATCTTGCCAAGCAAATTTACCTTTGACCCAGTTTTTACCATTTATAAATTTTGAAGATGATGATTTTATATCGCCCGTTAAGTCGGATACAGAAATAGTGGGGTGCAAACCAATTAGAACATGCACATGATCGGGGTTGCACCATATCGCAAGCGGTTTGCATTTTTTATTTGAAATTATCCCACAAATATATTTTTCTAATTCATCGCGATTAATTTCCTTAACTACGTTTGCTCTGCCTAATACCGCAAAGACAATCTGAACATACATTTGAGTATAAGTATTTGCCATGATAAGTTGTTTTAATTGTTAAATAATTGACCTAAGTTGTTTTCTACGAAGTTATTTAATTTTTTAAAAGTTGAATGTGTAATTATGTTTGCTTTTATTTCGCCACTACGTGGCTTACAGCGAGGCGGAAAAAGCTTTCTACAAAGATGTGACAGCTACGCTGCCTGCGTTCCTCCCCGATTTCAACCTAAACATCAAAATATACAACATGAATTAGTTAAATAGTAAGCTCCAAGTCACAAAGTTTGCACGAAGTCAAAATCATTATCAATAAATGTTTTGTGTTTCTTGGTGTCTTTGAGACTTAGTGGCAATTTCATATCTTGGACTTTTCGAAGTAGGCTCATTGATTTCTTTAGTTTTGGTTACCTTTTTAAAACTATTTCGCTTTGATTTCGCCAAACGGTTATCGTTTGAATTTTCCCTTTTTCAATTTCCAATCGCAAATCGGTTACATTTTTAACCGACATTCCATTTACATTCAAAATCACATCGTTGCGCATTAATTTCAATGTTTTGAAAATTCCATCAGCAGGTGCAACTAAAACCAAAACTCCCTTTTTCTCATGCATCCCTGTGGCAGAAATCTCGCCATCAGAAGTAAGGTTTTTTATTTGGCCTGCATAAAAATTTACGACATTTTCCGATTTGTTTTCAATGCCCATGATATCAGGTATTTGGGGAGTTTCAGCAATGGCTTTTAAGGCCGATTTTTGCACTCCGAATTGGTCCATCGGGAAGTTTTTCCATCCCATTCCAAATACCGGACTTTCTATTGAAACAGAAAAATCGCCGGTTTTGGGGTCAACAAAAAGAGGGTCGCCTGCCTCGCTGTTAATATCGACATTTAAGCGCTGAACTTTTTCTAAATCGCCAGGATTAATAAACCAATTGAAATCGACTTCTTTTCCCCAAAAATTAACAGCAATGGGTTGATGAGCCGCGCCAAAAATATTTCCACGCACAATGTCACCACTGTTTTTTTGCCAAACATGCGGATGAAAACCATT
>JBBQPP010000776.1:0-1941 GCA_038217255.1 Bacteroidales bacterium
GGTCATCCGCAAAACTCCGGTGGTTGTTGCAAACAAATATCCGCTATAAGCAATAAGCGGTTCGGTATTTTTAAACTCCTGAAATAAAACTGCTGCACCAACAAATGCAGCGCATGTGTGCCCCGACGGAAAGGATTGGTCGGCACCGGTTGGACGTTTTACTTTTGTAGTAGTTTTAAGCAAATGTACCAGTCCGCTCGAAACCAATTGCGAAATGGCAAGGTATTTTGTTTGGTCGAAAACACTGCTTTGGTGTTTAAAACCAGCGGCATCAAATAAATACATTTCCGCCATGGGCGCGTATTGCAAATAATCTTCAAGGCTGGTGTTTGTGTTGGGTATTTTATCCTGAATTTGGTTTTTTATATTTCCGATATTCAACAACAAACCAGCAGATATTAAACTTACCGGTAGAATTTGGCTTTTAAAAGTAAGCTTAGTTTTTGCATTTTGAAGCGAATCAACCAAAACAGAATCCTTTTGTTCCGTTTGATTTTCATATTCAAAACCAAACGCTGTGCTTTTTATCGAAATAAAAATCAGTAGAAAATATAAAAACTTCATGACAAATTTTTCATAAATGAAAGTACTGAATCTAAAGGAAAATTGAAGTATTCATGGCAATATTACCAATTTATCCGCCGTCCAATGTTCCATTCGATATAATTTGAAACGTGGAATTGTGTTGCCCGCAGGCTGACACCCAGAAAATAGTCTTTGTAAAAATGATATTTTACGCCTAAACGCTGGTAAAAAGCGGTGGTGGACTCTTCGGTTTTCTTTCGATAGACATAAAAACCAGGTTGAACAAATACCGACAAACGGTTTATAACCAGTTCGTAAGACGGGTAAACACTGAGCGTAATATGGGTTCCAAACGGCAAATCAACTTCTTCCAACTCGCCATTTTCGACAGCAATTTGAGCATTTAGCGCGCCATTATAACCGGCTGTAAAACCAGCTCCAATTTTCGATTTATATCCAATGCAACGGTTAAAAGTGTTAATTACTCCATAAACAGGAAAAAACAAACCCTTGTATTTGGCCTGAATATCAATGTCATCGCCGTTATAAATCACATTTTCGGCACCGGCATAAAAACTAAAATCCCACTCGTTATGTTTTTCAAATTTTGGTACTTCGTTTTTTATGAACGAAAATGTTGGATTGTTGAGTTGGTAGACCAAGCTGAATTTTGCTGCTTCGGTATTCAAACCCATATTTGGCAATTTCAGTTTTCCATTCGAAAAATGGTTGAACCCGTAACCCACACTTAAAGAAAACCGCCTTGCCAACTGGTATTCGAGGTTTACCCCAGCTTCCATGTGAACACTTCGGTCAGCACCAATCGAAATATTATCAGGATTATTTACCGGGTTGAAATCGTTCCAGTTAAAAGCCAAACCAAGTCCCAAGTCATAATTAAAACTCAATTTGTGAAAACGGACAAACGGCCCCGAGAAATATCCATAAACCGAAATCGGATTTCCCAAAGCTGTGGTCTCATCAAAAAAAGCAGTGTAAAAACCAATTCCATATGCAGGATATCCAAACAACTGCTCCCACAGTTTTGCGCCAGTGGTTTGTCTTAGCAAAAGGACTGAAAATGAAGTATAATCTTCGATTATCTGTTTGCCCAAATTATCACCGCGAATAAAATCGTTGGTCGGGAGTACTTTTCCAAGCTGGTAACTTCCTTTAATCAGAAATGGCGTTTCAGTGAAAAATGAATCGATTTTTGATTGTTGCCCGAATACAAAATTTGGCGCTAATAAAATATGAATCAATAAAATAAGTGGAATGTATTTTCGCATTTAAAGCACGTTTGTTAATCTAAGTTGTTTTCCCTTTAAGCAATTGAGTAGAAATAATAAGGTTCTATAACGTTTTGTAATGTTGAAAATTAAAAAGCTCTTACTTATTTGTGTCCAATTGCACAGA
>JBBQPP010000777.1:0-1941 GCA_038217255.1 Bacteroidales bacterium
AACATTCACCTTAAATTTTATTGCTGAAACCAGGACAGCGACAAAAATGAATATTGATATCCAATGTATTTCAATTCCTTTTCCGATTGTAAATGCAGCCGAAAATATCATCCCGATAACAGCAGGCCGCAATCCTTTGAATATGGCAGAAATTGTTTTTGAATTCTTAATGCGGTCGATAAAATGCGAACAAAAAATCATTAATAAACCGGGAGGGAAAAATATTGCCAGCGTTGCCGCCACTGCTCCCGCAAACCCGGCAACTTTGTAGCCGATGAAAGTTGCAGAAATAAAAATTGGTCCGGGAGTAATTTGCCCCATTGCAATGGCATCAGCAAATTCTTTTGGAGTCAGCCAGTTTAGCCCATGAACAACAACTTCCTGAATGGCTGGAATAATTACATACCCACCGCCAAACAACGTTAAACTCATCCCTGAAAAAGTAAACGAAATGTCGCGTATCAATAATGCTTTTCCAGAATTGTCACCTCCAAAAATATCGGGTAAAAACCAAACAAACAGTATCATTACAACAACGGCCGCAACACCAAAGAAAATATTTTTTGCTGTGAAATGTGAACTCGCTTTTTCAGTTGCCGGTTTCGAATTAATAGAATTTCTGTAAAACAAATAACCTGAAATACCTCCAATTACCATAATAATCAGGGTTGTGTAAAACGAATGGAAGAAAATAAGGCAAAAACCCGAAAAAATTAGAATCGCAATTTGGCGGTAATCTTTAATATTTTTTTGGGTCATATTAACGGCAACACTTATAATTATTGCTGCCACAGCCGGTAAAACCCCCTTGAAAAAATTGGTAAAAGCGGGTAATTGTCCATAAACAAAATAGACATAAGTTAGTCCGAGAATAAGTACAAACGACGGTAAAATAATAGCAACCATACTTACAAATGCTCCTTTTATCCCCCGCAAAAAATAACCCAGATACGACACAACCATAAATGCAAGAGGTCCCGGCAAAACCGATGCTAATGAAATACTGTCGAGAATGACTTCATCGGCAATTTTTTTGTCCTTTTCAACCAATTGTTTTTGAACTACCGAAACCAATGCCATAAATCCGCCCCAAGAAATAGCGCCAATTTTGAGGAAAGTAAAAAACAGGTAACGCAAGGAAGTGGGTTGTACTTTTTCCATGTTATCTATCATGCTTCCAGAAACGATTTATAATGTTTCAAAATTATTTCACCAGCATCATTAAGTGTTTCTCCCCAGGCAATTATACCTTCTTCGTGACCGCCCATTACAAGTAAATTTTCCTGATGCGCTTTTATTTTTCTGACAATTTGTTGTATTTCCCTTGCCATTTCAGGTGAACCGTACGTTACGTTTGATGAAGTTGTAAGCAATGAATCAAAATACTTATCCCACATTCCTTTATGGTGAATATGAATAACTGCGCCAACACGCGGAAGCGTTTCATAAATGGCAGCATGACTTAATGATTCGGCTGAAGCGTTTATCATCCCCGTACATTTTAATGAATTTTCGCCAAAAGACCATGAATTTACCAATGCACAGTGTTTTTCTTCAAGTAGTTTCAATCTCCCGGTTGCAGTGCCCGAAATATAAAAACGATTTGAATCCGCGCGAACAGAAATATTGCCATAACCGATACCATTTGTATAAGCTCCAATTAACCCTTTTTCATACATGATTTGCCTCCATTTGGATAATGTCTCAAAAACCTCTTCCGGAATTTGAATGTTTTCTTCGTTCCGTTTGCAGTTAAACTTTATATATCCTTCGCTGCTCATTTTAACAAGTTAATTTATATCAAATCTGAAATGCAATTCACGACCTACTTTTGAACCTTAAAATAAATATGTTCTGTAATTTCCGGCCAATAATTATTTTTTGTATTGATATCAGCCGTTTCCAAATACGGATCCAAGGTAATGTTTTTTACCTCCTTCG
>JBBQPP010000778.1:0-1931 GCA_038217255.1 Bacteroidales bacterium
TATATCCCGGTTTTATATAATCGACAGATACAAATGAAAAAGGGCGTTGTGCAATAATGTCAAAATACTCAAAAAATGAATCAAAATATTTATCTGCTTGAGTCTCTCCAAACTTTTCGACGCCGTAATGATGAATTCGTATCAAGTCTTCCTTAGCTGCGTTACTTAACTTATATTTGGCCATTAAGTAACAACTTTGATTGTTTTAAAATTTGTTCTTTAGAATCATCAGTAAATCCGCTATTTTCGGATTTATCTAATTTGGCTCTTATAAAATCAACTTGAACTTGCTGTTTTCTGGCCTGCCTCACTAAATCATTGATTAGCTCACTTTTGCTGGTGTATTCTTCGTTATCCACTTGTGCTTTTAACCATTCGTCATTTTGTTTTGTAAACGATATACTTTGTCTTGCCATAACATTTTATTTTGATGCAAATATACACCATATATGCATCAAAGCAAATTTCCTTGTAATGTTGGCAACGTTTTTTATGGATAATTTGTAGCTCTTTTTCGCAATTCTTTTTTTTTACATTAAAAGCATTTTCTTGAACCGGATTATTACTGGAAAAAGTGTGGTAGAGGTTTTTCTGCCTTTGATAATCGAAAATTTAAAGGATTTTAGCAAAAAGCAGCTGGAGCAAATTGCCGGTTCCTGTCAAAAATTTGAAATTCCGGGCTACGAGGAACTTCTGGAAACAATTCGGAAAGAAAATCATCTCGATTGAAAAAGTTGCATCTTGATATTAATTGAGCCAATAAATGCCATAGTATCACTTCTTCATTGTTGAAATATGTTATTTTTACAATACTATCTTATTTCGGAGAAATAGTAAGAAATTGCAATTTTCAATAAAATACAAAATCATGATCAACTGGCTTTTATACAGCAGAAAAAAAGTTGAAAAGATTGGCTTTAACTTTCTTCTGTTAATACTGATTTCTCTCCAATCGTTTGCACAAAACAATTTGCCGCCTGGCTATCCCGACCGAAGTACGTCGTTGGATGTATTGCCCGGATTTATAAATCCACCCGCTGGTTATGGCGAAGTGCCCTTCTATTGGTGGCAGGGCGATACGCTTACCCGTGAACGCATCGAATGGCAATTAAATCAACTGCAAAACAAAGGGATTTCGAGTTTGCAAATCAACTACAGCCACCAGGATAAAGGCGGTATTACCTACGGATTATCAAATCCAAGCAAACCTCCGCTTTTTTCTGAAGCCTGGTGGGAGCTTTTCAAATGGTTTGCTGCTGAAGCGCAGAAACGTGGAATGACGGTTAGTCTGAGCGATTACACGCTTGGCATCGGGCAGGGTTTTTCAATGGATGAGGCCATTAAAGAGAATCCGGAACTCAATGGTTCGATGCTTAAATATTCGGGTAAAATTCTCTCCGGAAAGGGGAACTGGAAACTTCCCGACAACACACTAACTTTAACAGCATTCAAAATTAATGCTGACAGCTCGTTAATTCAGGAAACAAGAGAAAATTTACTTCCCTCAGCAAAAGATGGAAGTTTGAATTATGATTTTGGAAACGAAAAATGGAAAATAGTTTGTGTCAGCTCTGAACGGATGATTCCGTCGTACGATCCAATGCACCCGCAAAGTGGAAAGGCATACAATAAATATTTCTTTGGAAAATTTGAAGATGCGCTTGGAGAAAATTCAAAGGCACTCAATTTCTTTTTTTCTGATGAATTGAATTTTAGGGTTGGCGGAAATCTTTGGAACAGCTATTTTGCTGATGAGTTTAAAAAGCGCAAAGGATACGATGTGGTTCCTTATCTTGACGCCCTGTTTTTTTCAATCGGAAATAGTACTGCTAAAATCAGGCTCGATTACAACGATGTAATTGTTGGCCTAAGCGAAGAAAATTTCTTTAAGCCCGTGTATCAGTGGCATCAGGATCGCGGTTTGATTTTTG
>JBBQPP010000779.1:0-1930 GCA_038217255.1 Bacteroidales bacterium
GAAACCGACCAGGAATCATCGCTGGTTCAGGCCATGTACAAATATGTAAACGTTACTGGCGATAAATCGATACTGGACGAAACGGTGGGAGAAAAAACTGTAGCTGACCGGTTGGAATGGGCCATGGATTTTTTAATGCAACACCGTTACAACGAAAAATACGGCTTGCTTTGGGGCGCCACAACTGCCGATTGGGGTGATGTTCAGCCAGAACACGACTGGGGCGTTTATTTTACCGACGACACGCATTACGCCATTGATATTTACGATAATGCCATGTTTTTAATTGCACTGGATAATTTAATGGAACTCGTTCCGGAATCAAAAGAAAAGTGGCAAGCTGATCGAAATCAGATTGCAGAAAACACCAGGAAATACTTGTGGGACGAACAGAATAAGAAATTTATTCCGCACATTTATTTGAATGGTTCTCCATTCCCTGCCGATTTTAATGAAAATGAAATTTATTATCATGGTGGAACCGCAATTGCCATTGAAGCCGGATTGCTTTCAAAGGAAGAGATTAAGATTTCGCTTGAAAAAATGATAGCCAATGTAAAAGCATCTGGAGCAGGTTCAATCGGATTAACGATGTATCCACCCTATCCCGAAGGTTTTTTCAAAAACAAAGGGATGTATCCTTATGGTTATCAAAATGGCGGCGACTGGACTTGGTTTGGCGGGCGGATGATTCAGCAACTCATAAAAAACGGTTTTGTCGAAGAAGCATACGAACAAATGCTACCCATGGTAAAACGGGTGAAAGACAACGATGGATTTTTTGAGTGGTACACGGTTGACAATAAACCAAAAGGCTCGGGGACTTTCAGGGGTGAAGCCGGAGTTTTATACAAAGCTATATTACAATTTGAGGAACTGTATTAAAATAAGTATTGACTGAATTTAAATGATAAAAAATAATTCCATATTCCAAATTTCATTTTTTTCAATTTTTTTGGTTTTGGTGTCATGTCAGCAAAGGCAACCTGAGCGTCCTAATATCATTTTCATCATGTCCGATGACCATGCTTATCAGGCAATAAGTGCTTATAATTCTGGCTTGATTGAAACACCAAATATTGATAAAATAGCAAATGACGGCATTTTATTCAAAAAAGCCTTTGTAACCAATTCACTTTGTGCCCCCAGTCGTGCTGTAATTCTTACCGGGAAATATTCTCATATAAATGGAGTGAAAGGGAACGGTGAAGTGTTTGATGGAAGCCAGGAAACACTTCCTAAAATCCTTCAAAAAAATGGCTACCAAACAGCAATTGTTGGGAAATGGCATCTGAAAAGTAATCCTATCGGATTCGATTATTGGAATGTATTGCCCGGACAAGGAGATTATTACAATCCTGATTTTATTAAAGAAGGTAAAGACACAACATACACTGGATATGTAACCGATATTATAACAGAACTCTCAGTAAAATGGTTAAGTAACAGAGACAAGAATAAACCATTTTTTTTAATGATGCACCACAAGTCGCCTCACCGCAGCTGGATGCCGGCTCTGAAAAACCTTGAGCTTTTTAATGATAAGGATTTTCCACTTCCTGGAAATTTCTATGACAATTATAAAGGACGTGAGGCATTGCAAAAACAAATGCTCACGGTAAAAAATGACATGGATATACGCATGGATTATAAAGTTCCATGCAACAGTTGCGATACAAGTGCAGTAAATTCATGGGCTCCCGGAGAGTATTGGCGGAGACTGGAACGATTAACTCCAAATGAACGCCAAAAATGGGATGAATCATATAAAAAAGAGGAGGATGTATTTTGGGAGGTAAAAGACAATGAAGAAAAATACGATCATTGGAAATTCCAGCGTTACTTGGAAGATTATCTGCGGTGTATTGTTTCGGTTGATGAAAGTGTTGGAAAAGTATTGACTTTTTTAAAAGAAAACGGGCTTGATGAA
>JBBQPP010000780.1:0-1930 GCA_038217255.1 Bacteroidales bacterium
GACAGGGAACATCCGTGAGTTTCGGAATGTAATTGAAAGGCTAATTATTTTGTGTGACCAAAATATTACCGCTGAAGACGTGTTGAAGTTTGCTGCACCGTTGAAGTAAAAATCAGACAAAAAGGAGTTTTTTTCTTCCACTCAAAACATCTTTCCGCTTTTGTTGTTGAATAAACTGTAAACATTTCATCAAAGGAATGTTTAAAGAAACAGGCCTCTGATTGCGGAATTTTAATTTGTCATGGTGTATTATTAATATTTTCCCGATGGAAAATACTTTCTTCCGTTTTCAGGGGCTCTTTCTTTTATGTCAATACTAAATTGAATTCTCAGAATTTCACCTTCAGCAAATAAAAAATGGCATTCAACAGAATGTACAGAAATACGATTAATGCCATCCCATAAATATTGAAAAATATGACAATTAGGGCCGATAATCCAAGAAAAAGATAACGGTACCAGTTTTCATTTAAACGCAACGATTTTGGTTTCATTGAAAACATGGGCATGTGGATTACCATCATCCCCGACATGAAAATACTTAGTATCACAAGGTTTTTGGTTGTGTAAACCATCGGGAGCAAATCGGCATATTTTGGCGATTGAAGCATCAATCCCATCGCTGCCCAAAACACCCCATTTGCAGGAATTGGCAATCCCCGGAAGAAATTTTCATCACTTGTATTTGTATTAAAACGTGCCAATCTGATTGCACCAAAAACCGGTAAAAGGAATGCCGAAAAAAGTATGAGCCACTCAAACCATTTTCCACTAATTTCGTGGATTGGATCGTTTTTCCCGAAAAGCGAGAATTCAAGCAAAGTGAAAAGAATGGCGCCCGGAGCAACTCCGAAGGAAACAACATCTGCCAGCGAATCCAGCTCTTTTCCAACATCAGAATAAGCTTTTAATAAACGTGCAACCATACCATCCAAAAAATCGAAAACAGCAGCTGCACATATAAAAATTGCCGCCCAAACCAAATGCCCGTCAATTGCAAAAATGATTGCTATTGAACCTGAAACCAGGTTTAGTGAGGTTATAAAATTTGGTATTTGACTTATGATTTTTTTCATTCAGATTACATAGTTGCCAAAACAGTTTTCCCACCAACCGGATTAACACCCAATTCAACTGCAATTTTTGCATTGAGCGGTAAAAAAATATCGACTCTTGAACCAAACCTGATAAAACCATATTCAGCGCCCTGTTCAACAAAATCGCCCGGTTTTTTGTAGTTACAAATGCGGCGCGCAACTGTTCCGGCAATTTGCCGCGATAAAATTTCAGTCCCGCTCTTTGTTTTGAAAACAGTTGAACATCGTTCGTTCAAGTGTGATGATTTTTCGACAAATGCCGGATAATAGGCTCCTCTGACATGTTTTATGTACAATATTTCCCCTCCCACCGGAGCAAGGTTTTGGTGCACATTCAGTGGCGACATAAAAATTGAAATCTGTAATCGGTTGTCGTTAAAATACTCTTGTTCAAAAACTTCTTTGATTTCTACGATTTTACCATCCGCTGGCGCGAGAACATGATTTTCAACCTGAATTATTAAACGTTTTGGAACCCTGAAAAAATACACAACCAAAGCTGCCAAAACAAGTGAGGCCATCATTAGAAAATAAAAAATCAGGTAATCCTGTAAAAAAATATAAATAATCACATCTAAAACTGCTATCGTAAAAAATGCAATGGGAATTATTTTTATCCCTTCTTTATGAATCTTCATCGTTTAAATATTTCCAAATAAAGTAATCCAAACAAAAATAACCGGAACTGCAAACAGTACTGTATCAAATCGATCTAACATCCCACCATGACCGGGTAAAATGTTCCCAGAGTCTTTTACTCCTGCTTCCCGTTTTAGTTTCGATTCGAAGAAATCGCCCGAAGTACCAAAAGTTACAATAAGCAAGGCAATTAC
>JBBQPP010000781.1:0-1930 GCA_038217255.1 Bacteroidales bacterium
CAGAAACAGTTCTTTTTTGTATCCTGGGCTCACCACTCAAACGGGCAAAGCGGATTATTTGCCGACAGCATCACTCATGAAATAAACACTTACGACGGTGATTTTACAACCAATTTTATCGAAGCGGGGCCTTTTTTCAGCAGGGTTCCTTCCAATAAAAGATTTGTAACCGACTATCTGAAACTCTCTTTAACATACAATTACAAACAATCCGAGCAAATAAAAGGACTATACGGGATCTTTCGCATCAATCAGGAAATGCAATCCTTTATAACATTGCCCAAATCATTACTAAAAGCTGGTGTGGAAACAAACCCTTTGAGTGGCAGAAAGCACTCATCATTAAGATTAACCATAAAAAATAGTCTCATATTAGGTGAAATGGACGAAGCCAAAACCAATTCTATCTTAAACAGGATTACTACATCGTGGATCCTGGCATACAGGCCGGCTATGCTGGAAGACGTATCCTTTTTCATCCAGTATTACTATGGTCAGGATTATTACAACATCTGGTTTGCCCGGAATCTGTCAGTTTTCAGAATAGGTATTCAGGCTGATACATTTCAATTTTTAAATAAACGTAAATAAATCATATACTATGGGTTCTGTTTTTTAACATTTAAAAAAAACGAGTATAAGGAATCATTAATAACTTGATTATGGATGAACAAATATTACCCCTCCGCCTGTCGGCACCTCCCCTGAAATCAGGGGAGGCAGATATTAACCAACAGAAATACAATCTGTTAAGCTAGTATAAGCCTACTCCCTCCCTGTCAGGCTGAGCGGAGTCGAAGCCAGGGAGGGTTGGGGAGGGTACATTAAAAAAGAACAGATTATAATTCATTCCCTATACTAACATTAAAAAGGTCAATCATGAAAAAAGGGAAAGTTGCAATTTTCCTGGTATTATTTTTCGCATTTCAGAATACCAATGCACAGGAAGTAAGGTATTCGCCCAAATATTTTGGGCCCAATGCAAATCCGGTTCCTGAGTTTACCAATGCAATTATTCCTGCTATTAATACCATCAGTTTTTCGCTCAATCGCTATTTCGGATTTGGTGATGATACCAAAAACGGGTTTTTGAAAATTGAAATTCCATTATTACCCGAGCGTGTTTCATTCAAGGTGTGGACAACTTTAGGTGAACATTATGAAACAACAGATGCAGTGAGTTTAGCCAGAGGGATAAAAGACGGGAACACTTCGGGCACAGCCAATGGCGATATTTATGTGCAAACCCGCATACTGATACTGAAGGAAAAGGAAATTGCGCCAAACATTATTTTGAACACAACCCTGAAAACTGCTTCAGGCACAAAATTTAGTCAACGCCGCTATTTTGATACGCCTGGTTACTATTTCGATGTAGAGTTTGGCAAATCATTTTTTACCTACAGGGAATATATCAACGAAGTAAGGCTGGTTATGGATTTAGGATTTTTGGTTTGGGAAACAACTGAAAGTGTTCAAAACGATGCACCAATGTACGGAGGTAAAGTAATAATCGGCAACGAAAAATGGAAACTGGAAAATACGATTTCGGGTTATCGTGGCTGGATGAATGAAAAGGATCCTGAATATGGCGACGTCCCATTGGTTTATAGTGCAAAATTTACCAGAACAATTAAAAACGTTAATTATTTTACTCAAATTCAATACGGAATTAATGATTTCCCTTATTACCATTTTCAGTTTGGTGCGAGTTATCCTATTTTTAAAAGTAAAAAAGTGAAGTATGAATAGCTGTTGAGTGTTAATGGTTTCGATATCTGAATTAAAA
This sequence comes from Bacteroidales bacterium, assembly GCA_038217255.1. Taxonomy (GTDB): domain Bacteria; phylum Bacteroidota; class Bacteroidia; order Bacteroidales; family Prolixibacteraceae; genus Draconibacterium. The sequence continues at coordinate 1,790 of JBBQPP010000781.1, forward strand.
AAAACCTGTCCCGGTATGTAATCCCGGAACAGGTTGATCGGTTTGTTGGTTTGTTAGGTTATAATTTCTCAGATTTCTGCATTTCCATTATTGCCATTCTTTGTACGGTGGCGCTTGTACCACACAATAAAGCCAGAAGAC
>JBBQPP010000782.1:0-1925 GCA_038217255.1 Bacteroidales bacterium
GTTCCGTTTTTCGTTAAAACATTCCAATCATTGGCATCGCCATGTATGGTTTGTTTTCGGAGGAAGGGTAGGTGGGGCAACACGTTTTGTTTGTATTGAATAAAAAAATACTCCACAATTTTCCGCTCGGCAGGATTTGAAATGTAAGGAATATATTTTTCGTTCAGCAAAATATGCTGCAAATCCCATTTGTTTTGTCGGGCGGCAATTGTGTAGTTTTGAAAATCTTTTAATTCCCAATCCATTTCAGCCAGAAACTTTCCGAACGATTTAAAAAGTTGGGGAGTATGTTCAGAATCGCCCAAAAATTCACCTTGGAGAAAAGTTAAAAGGCGGGTTGTTTTTGTTGAATTTTCATCTTCAAAAAGAGCAATGTATTTTCCATTTATATTTTTTATCGGAGCAGGAAAGCTTTTGTTTTTATTTTGTTGGAGGTGCAGTAAAACTTCGTTTTCGGCTTCTGCAAAATCAACTAGGTTTTTTTCGTTTAGATAAACTTTCAAGATGAACTTCTCAGTATCACTTTCAACAAGGTAATTGTCGGAATCATAGCCAACCAATTTTTTGAGTTTTGGATTTTTAAGGTTGTAGTTTTTGGAAAGCAGATTATTCATTGAATTCATCATCTGTACCTCCTAAAAAACTGATCGATTTGATTGACGAGCTGGTCGTATATTGGTTTTGTAAATTCGATAAATAAATCCTGTTCAGGCGGCAAGGGCATGGCCTGGTTTTGTGTGAGTTGGAGTTGTTGCTTGTTCAGCGCTTCCTTGTCGCCGGCAAAAATAGCATATTGGTTTACCCATGTAAACGAGCCGGGAATCAGGTTGTTGCGCAGTATATCATTTGTTCTAAAATCGATAACCCGAAAGTTTAAACGACCTGCCGAAACCACTTCATCGGTATAGGTTTTTAACTTGGCCGTATAAACCAGTTCTTTTGTGCGTGTGCTGTCTTTTCGTTCTGCCTGCACTTTTTTTACTAAATTTTCTTCATTTACCGTGCGGGTTAAGTTACCAACCGAAAAATCGAAAAACTCCATTTGTACAATAAAATCAGGTTGATTGATTTTGAATTTTTCGGCTTGATCAGGAGAAAAGAAATGCACAAACCCGTTTTTTGAATAGTTATTGTTGAGGTATTTAAAAACCTGATCATAAAAGAATTGGGAGCTTAATTTGTATCGCTGTGTGTTTACCACAGCCGCTTCAACTATTACTTTCAATGTAGCCATTTCTTTTGCTTCGCTCATTTTGTTGGCCACATCTTTATAACCCGAAACAAATTGGTCTGCTTTGTAAAAATTGTCGAATGCGGATCTGGCAGCCTCGCGTGTGTTTTTCTCCAGTTCATTTAATGCCACATTGTACCTTGCTTCTGCGGCTTTTTCGTAGGCCATGTTTAATTCCGAAGAATAAGATTTTGGGTTTGCAACAATTTTTCGGGCGGCGGGAGTGCTACGAATGAAATCTGACATACGGTTTACCTGTTCCATTTGCATGATGGCGCCTTCCCATTTAAAAGCCGAGTTCGACGAAAGTGCCATATCTATCTCTTCCTGTGACCATTGAAGTGCAAGCGGGTACCCATCTTCCAAAACCTTGATTGCCTTCTTATTGTCGGTATCCGATTTTAACCGTTCCACCGATTTTGTGATTGCCGAAAAATAGTCGCCTTTTTCGAGCGCTTTTTTGCCGGTTGAACAGGAGCTGATTATTAAAATAAGGACGTAAAAAATTGCGATATATTTTTTCATAATTGAAATAGTTGAAGCATTGGTGCAAAAATAAGATTTTGATTTGGATTCCATTCGTTAAGAATGGATTCCATCTTTATTGTCAATTTGAAATTTAAAGTTTTCAAAATGCCAAATATCTTCAAAATAGAAAGATGGAATCCTTATTTATATGAAGTGTTAAAGATTC
>JBBQPP010000783.1:0-1914 GCA_038217255.1 Bacteroidales bacterium
AGAACGTAAATTATAAATAAACTAAAATTCTCAAATCAAAAATACTGTTTTCGGTATTCATGTTACTCTCGTTGCTTTTAAGCAGCCAACCTAAGCCCAATGTTCTTTGGATAACCATTGAAGATACTTCGCCGCAATTTATTGGATGTTACGGAAATTTGAATGCACGAACTCCGGTTATTGATAAACTGGCAGAGGAAGGTATTCGTTTTACCAACGCATTTTCAACAGGGACGGTTTGTTCGCCAAGTCGCACAGCAATTATTACTGGTGTTAAAACCTACAAAACCGGAACTGGAAATCATCGCAGTAAATATCTAATTCCCGGGTTTATTAAAGGTTTTCCTTATTATTTGCAGCAAGAGGGATATTACACATCCAACAATGTAAAAACCGATTATAATGTCGCAGGAGAAAAAGAATTCATTAAAGAAGCCTGGAACGAAAGTTCGGGAAAAGCTGGTTGGTGGGACAGAAAACCCGGACAACCGTTTTTTGCTGTTTTCAATTATAACGAATCGCACCAGTCGCGAACAATGACTGAAACGTACGAATGGTACGTTAAAAATGTTTACAATGAACTTTTGCCCGATGAGCGAATCGGTGACAATGAATTTGATATGCCACCATTTTACCGCGACAGCCCGGAGATGCGGAAACAATTTGCGCGGGTTTATAATTCAATAAAACTAACAGATAAAAGAATTGGGGAGTTGCTAAACCGTTTGGAAAAAGACAAGTTGAAAGACAGTACAATCATCTTCTTTTATGCCGATCACGGTGAAGGAATGCCACGCGGTAAAACCAACGGGATCAATTTCGGATACCGCGTCCCGTTTGTTATTTTGTTTCCTGAAATGTACAAGCATTTGTCGCCGTGGGGAACTGCCGGTGTAGTAAGCGATGAACTGGTTGATTTTACTGATCTCGCCCCAACGTTAATCAGCCTTGCCGGAGGTAAAATACCGGATTACATGAATGGCAGACCATTGTTGGGGAAAAACCGCTTAAAACCGGTTGAGCAATTATATCTCTCTTCCGATCGCTCTGATAATGGTATTGACATGATACGGACCGTTACGGACGGGAAATATGTCTATTCAAGGAATTTTATGCCATTTATTCCGGAAGCCCGCTATATCCGTTACATGGAAATAGGGGAAATTAAACAGCAAATGAGAAAAGATTTGGCTGATGAAAAACTCAATCCATTACAAAAGAGTTTGTTCGAAGATCGTCCGGCCGAGTTTCTTTTCAATATTGAAAACGATTTGTGGGAAACAAATAATCTTGCCCAAAATGCTGGGTACAAAACAGTTTTGGATAAAATGCGAAATCTTTTAAAAGACGAAATACTAAAATCACGCGATGTAATGTTTCTTCCAGAGTATGAAATTGCTTTGCTTTCCAAATCAACTACAGCATACGAATATAGGCTCGATAAGGCAAATTATGAGTTGGAAGAAATTTATAAAGCTGCTTCACTTGCAGGTTTCAGGGGAAAGGATGTCACCTCAAAACAAATCGAACTGCTTTCAAATTCAAACAAAATAATCAGGTACTGGGCAATTTTAGGATTGCGAAGCCAAAGTTTGGAAGATTTAAAAATGGTTTCAAAAGAAATTGTAAAAGCCATGAAGGATGAATATCCCCCGGTTGCTGCGACGGCATCGGCAATTGAATATGAAATATCGGGCAGCCAAACCGCGGAAGAAAACCTGAAAAAGTTTTGTGCTGACGAAAATCTTCAGATTTCGTTAATGGCAATCAACTATTTGCTTTATTCAAAAAACAAAAAACCTTTTATTGAAACCATTCGCGCTGTGCATAAAATGCCCGACCGTGATTACAATGTAAAAGCGGCTTGTATGGATTTTCTTGGAAGTTTGGGTTTGGTGCCAAACAATCCGGATT
>JBBQPP010000784.1:0-1913 GCA_038217255.1 Bacteroidales bacterium
ATACAGGAAACGACTGGGAGCCCTATTGGAAGGATGAAAAAACGAAGCTGGTGCATTTTATTGGCAAGGATAATATTGTTTTTCACTGTTTGATTTTTCCTTGTATTTTGAAAAGTCATGGTGATTATATTTTACCTACTAATGTTCCTGCAAATGAGTTTATGAATATGGAGGGCGATAAGATGTCTACTTCCAGAAATTGGAATATTCAATTGCATAAATATTTAGAAGAATTTCCAGGAAAAGAAGATGTTTTGCGCTATGTGTTATGTGCAAATATGCCTGAAACGCGCGATAGTGAATTTACATGGAAGGATTATCAGGCGAGAAATAATAACGAATTGGTTGCCATTTTGGGAAATTATGTCAATAGAGTACTTGTATTAACCCATAAATATTTTGACGGAAATATTCCGGCAATTAATGAAAGTTTAATGCAAGAGGACTATATCAAAAATTATTACGATTCCATTAAGCGTATTATTGACGAAAATTATATTCCCGCATTAGAAAACTACAGGTTTAGAGATGGATTATCAGCAATGATGGATGTGGTGCGACTCGGCAATAAATTATTGACGGATTACGAACCATGGAAAATGATAAAAACCGACGAAGAAAAAACAGCTGGAGTATTGCGTATTTGTTTGGAAAGTATGGTAACCATTGCAATTTTATGCGAGCCATTTCTGCCTTTTACCTCTACAAAAATATTTAATACGCTGAGTTTACAAGATAATTTTACATTCGAATTTTCCGGAAATCGCTTAGTTACCTCTACAAATTTGGGCGAACCGGTATATTTATTTGAAAAAATTGAAGACGGGGTGATTGATGAAAAGTTGCGCATTTTGGACGAAATTAGAAATGAAAGAATAAAAATGGAAGAAAATAATTTACAAGTAACTGATAATCAATACATTAATAAAATAAAACCTCAAATTCAGTTTGAAGACTTCGCGAAATTGGATTTGCGGACCGGAAGCATTGTAACTGCAGAAAAGATAGTAGGAGCGGATAAACTATTAAAATTGACGGTTGATTTGGGCTTTGAAACGCGCACTATCGTATCTGGCATTGCGCAACATTTTGAGCCGGAGTCTATTATTGGAAAAAAAGTTGTTGTACTTGTTAATTTGGCTCCCAGAAAAATGCGTGGGGTTGAAAGTAATGGTATGATACTGATGGCAGAAGACAGCTCAGGAAACTTATTTTTTATAGCTGATAGTGAATCGGCGGATAATGGTTTGTCAGTTAGTTAAGATTAGCCGAATAATTAAAAAATGACGCAACGCACTCTTATAGAATTGCGTCTTTCGAAGGTTGTCTTACAACAAAGACACAAATTCATGAAAGTTAAATTTGTTTTTCATTGTGTACTACTTCATTGGGTTAATACCTATATCTTTGCACGAAATTTTAAAAAAAGTATGAAGAAGATTTCTTCGTTGGGCTTGATCTTATTGATTGCAAGTTCCATTTTTACAGTAAACGCTCAATCAACAATTCCTCCGGTATCTCAAAGTACGTTGGAATCTTTAGGATTTGATCAGACTGAAATTGATGCTATAATGAGCTCTACAGGTGTTTCTACGGGCACAGCAGCTGAATCAGCAGCAGCAATTCAGGAAGTTCAACAATCAAATTCTGATGCAGCTACTCAGCAATTAAACACTTTAGCACCAAACTCCGGTGTAATTTCAGCTCCTCTGGTTCAAGAAGCTATTGCACAGGCAGCAAGCGACGGTCCAAATGAAAACCCGCCGGCAATGATTTGGGGACAAGATTTTTTCAGAAACGGGTCTATTGATTTGTTTGAAAAAGTACCCAATGCGCGAGTAGGCGATAATTATATACTTGGTGAAGGCGATGTAATTACTATTTCAATTTGGGGATATGCATATTACAATCAA
>JBBQPP010000785.1:0-1911 GCA_038217255.1 Bacteroidales bacterium
AGATTGTTGAGATTGTGCGGTGTCGTGGGTCGCGGTTAACTGCATCGTAAGTTTTAAACTGGGTCATTTTATCTACCTTCAATCCTGTTTCCTCCGCCAGCTCACGTTTACAGGCATCTTCAAGTATTTCGTCCATTTCGATAAAACCGCCCGGTAACGCCCATTTATTTTTAAAAGGTTCGCGACCCCGTTCAATCAGAAGGACAAACTTTTCGTTTCCTTCTTTTACAAAAATTATCGCATCCGTTGTTACGGCTGCGCGTGGATATTGGTATGTGTACATTTCTTTATTGATTAGTGATTATTGGGAAGAACGGAAAATCGGCAATTAAATTACCCGCGTAAGGAATCCCTGTTTTCATATATTTTTGTTATTGCATTTACAATATCATCCATATCAGTTTTGCTTCCGAGTAAAATACTTTGATAAAAAGTAACTGCTTCTTTGGCGAGCTGGTCATTCCCCGGCAATACGTTTTCCTCACGCCACCTTTTTAATCTTTTTTCAGAAAATAAACGTTTGTATCCTTTCGAATTGAGTGCTTCCTCAATTAAACCATCTTTATTTTGCCGTCCGTATCCCGAAGAACATGGAACTCCCTCGGCACGCAAAGCTTCAATAAATTTTTCCCTTGAAATATTTCCAAACTCTTCTGAAACAAACCGAAAAGGGTACATGTGATAAGCAGAACGGTTGTTTCCTTCAACTAATTTATATGTTTTGATTCCGGGGATTTCATTTAGTTTATAGTCTAAATATATAGCATTTTCTAATCTAATATCAGCGTCTTTTTCAATGCGTTGCATTTGCGATATTAATGTAATAGCCTGAATTTGTTGCATCCTGCGGTTACTTCCCCGCATCGGATAATCAGAAGTTCGCTCGACACTGCCAAATGGCCTTCCGCAATTGTGAAACGAATGACAACGATCCATAATTTCATTGTTGTTACCCACAACTGCCCCACCCTCTCCGGCGGGCAAATTTTTTGAGTTTTGAAAGCTGAAACATCCCAAATCGCCAAGTGTACCCAATTTTTTCCCTTTGTATTCGCCCAACCATGCCTGACAAGCATCTTCAATTACTTTCAAATCGTGTTTTTTTGCAATTTCATTTACTTTATCCATGTCAACAGGCAAACCATATATATGAACAGGTAAAATTGCTGTTGTCCTGTCAGTAATTTTTGCTTCTATTTTCGAAGGGTCAATCAAGAAAGTTTCAGGATTTGTATCAACAAAAACAGGAAGTGCCTTATTCATAAAAATTGTGTTGTAGGTTGCAATAAAAGTGTATGGCGAAACAAGGACTTCATCCCCAGCATCAACACCCAGTACATGCAAAGCAACCAATAATGCTGTGGTTCCGCTTGCAGTAGCCAGACATCTTTTTGCGCCCATCAATTCAGCATATTTTTGTTCAAATTCTGAAACTGCTTCTCCACTGCCGCGCCACCATCGACCGCTCCGTAACATTTCAAGAACTTCAGTTTCTGCATTCTGATCCCAAATCGGCCAATCGGGCCAAGCAGTAACCCTGACTTTATCGCCTCCATTAATCGCTAATTTTTTTACTTGATTAAAACTAAATGGTGTGAAAGAAAAATTAGCCAACGCACCAACTGCACCAATTGCTCCTGTTGTAATTGCCTGACGGCGTGTTAATTTCAGGTTCGACATAATTTGAAATTATATTTGTTTAAAAATTGATTTAAGATAAACATAAAAATCATTTTATCCTATTTACATAATGTGTGATGTTAACAGCAACTGGCTAGCATAAAAACAAATTTACAATACACATTTAAGGTTATTTAGAATCAATCCACTGTTAGTAAAATGCTTATAATTAAATATTTTAGTATTTTTGACATGCGCTTTTAAATCAAATTTCAACAAACGTAACTCTTT
>JBBQPP010000786.1:0-1908 GCA_038217255.1 Bacteroidales bacterium
ACCTCCCCAATGTGTATTGATCATTGTAGGACGTTCATTTCCTGGACCAATTCCGTCCATCCAATGATATTCATCGGCAAAACAACCGCCCGGCCAGCGCAAGTTCGGGATACCAATTTCTTTTAATGCATTCACAACGTCATTTCTGATTCCGGCAGTATTCGGGATTTTTGAATCCTCACCAACCCAGTAACCTCCATATATACACCTGCCCAAATGCTCAGAAAAATGGCCATAAATGTGTTTACTGATTTTTTCTTTGCCCAAATCGGTATTAATAATGATTTTGTTTTGAGCCGTTGCAGATATTGCAATAAATGCCAAAAATGCGATAGTTAAAATCCTTGTTTTCATTTTAGTTGTTGTTTTAGATTGTCATTCAATTTTATAAGTGCTAAACTAACACTTAAAAAATTAAAAACAATATTTGTGGTATTTTTGAGAAAAATTTATTAATAACATGAAATACAAATGTATAATTTTTGATTGCGACGGGGTGCTTGTTGACAGCGAGGCAATTTCAGCTAAAATATTCAAGGAAATGGCTGCCGAACTGGGTTTTGAAATCGATTTTGAAACTGTTCTGGAACAAATCACAGGCACTTCGATGAAGAAGAATTTGAAGTTTTTCAGTGAAAACATCAAAGGCGAACTGCCAGCCGATTTTGAAACCGAATTCAGAAAACGTTCCTACGAAGCATTCAAAACCGACCTCAAACCCATAAAGGGAATCCACGAATTACTTGAAAAAATTAATATTCCGGTTGGCGTTGCTTCCAGTGGACCAGTGGAAAAAATAAAATTAAATCTTAAAACAACCAATTTGATTAATTATTTCGGTGACAATATATTTAGTTGCTACGAAATTGGCAGTTGGAAACCCGAACCCGAAATCTATTTATACACTGCAAAAACTATGGGATTTGAACCCGGCGAATGTGCAGTTATCGAAGACAGTCTTGTGGGTGTGCAAGCAGCAAAAGCGGGCGGTTTTAACGTTTTTGGATTTGCACATGGCAAAAACAAAAATACTTTTGAGGAACTTGGTGCGACAGTATTTTCAACTATGAAAGAATTAGGTAAACTGCTGGATTTGGACTAATTTGGCATCCTTTTTAGAAGTGGTTAAAAGATATTTTTTTGCATCGAAATGAAAAAATCACGAACTACAATTACAGAAATCGCTAAAGAACTTAATATCTCCCCATCAACCGTATCAAGGGCGTTGAATAATCACCCGGCAATCAGCACAAAAACCCGTGAAGCTGTTATTGAACTGGCAAAGAAACGCAATTATCTTCCTAATTTATTAGCATTAAATCTTTTAAAAAAGCGTACAAACACAATTGGTGTAATTGTTCCTGAAATCACAAGTTACTTTTTTTCATCCATCATCAGCGGTATACAGGATTTGTTAAATCCGATGGGCGTAAATATGATTATCGGTCAGTCCAACGAATCGTTTGAAGAAGAAAAATCATTGGTCCGCACATTTGCGTCAATCCGCGTTGACGGTTTTTTGATTTCCCCCTCATCAAAAACTAAAAATTTCGACCACCTGAAAATACTGACTGAAAACAATATTCCGCTTGTAATTTTCGATCGCGATTGCGAGGGGATTGAAGTGGATAAAGTCTTTGTTGACGAATACAAAGGAGCTTTTCAGGCAGTAGAACACCTGATAAAATCGGGATGCCGACGGATTGCCCACATTGCAGGACCCTTGACACTCTCAACAGCACGGCACCGGCTGAAGGGATATGAAGAAGCTTTAAAATTGCATGGTTTGCCTGTCAACAACGAATACATTATAGAAAGCAAAGGCTTTACACCAAAACATGGGATAAGGCCAACCAAACAGTTGCTGGCACTGCCAAATCCTCCGGATGCAATTTTCACAATAAATGA
>JBBQPP010000787.1:0-1904 GCA_038217255.1 Bacteroidales bacterium
ATTTGGTGATTGAAGGTGCATCAAGTCCTTATCCCGGTTCCGATCCTAACACCGGAAGATCTTTTCGCAACAGGGCAAATCGCGGTGGGATTATGTTTTTAGGTCAATATGATGGAGAAATTAAAAATATCACTTTGCAAAATATTACAGTTCGTAATTGCACCTACAATGGCGTTTATATCAGTGGTGCCGAAAATGTAAAAATTCTTAACTGCGATTTTAGTGAGAATGGTTCTGACGTTGTACCCGGACCAAAATTGCAACACAATTTATTGCTTTCGCACTGTGTAAATTTTGAGGTGAAAGATTGCAGGTTGGTTACTTCTCCTTATGGTTGTGGAGTTGCGTTAACTGCTTGTAAAAAAGGAAAAATCCAAAATTGTGAAATCGCCCGAAACGCACATTATGGTTGTCTGATAACTGAATCTTCAGAGATATCAGTTATTGCTTGTCTTGTTGAAAACAACGACAAAAGTGGCGTAATGGCTGAGTTTTTATCAAAAGGTTCTGCTTATATTGAGGTGTCAAACAATCGGATTCAATACAACAATGGATTTGGGATTGAATCTTATTCCACAAAAAAAATAAAAACACAAGGCAATACTTTAAACGGTAATTCTAAACCTGAACAGCAAAAAATCAGTAATGAGAAATATATTATAATGCAATAATTTTAATCTAAAACCATCTAAAATGACAACAAAAATTAGTTTAATCATCAGTCTGCTATGTTTGGTAATTCTGTTTCCGGCAATAGCCCAGGAAAATGAAATTCCAAAACTCGAAAACCCAATTTCAGTGCAATACCTGAAAAAAAATCTGTTAAAATCACAGCCACGCTTGGTATTGAATTCAACTATTGAAAAGGAGTTGAAAAGCAAACTAAAAACCGATCCCGTAACCCAAAACTTATACAAAGCAATCAAAGCAAATTCGGTCGAAATTCAGAAAAAACCTTTACTTGAACGTAAACTCGAAGGCCGCCGTTTGCTTGGTGTTTCGCGCGAAATGCTTTCCCGCATCAATAGTTTGGGTATGGTTTACCGTATTGAAAAGGATCCGAAAATCCTGGCCCGTATAAACGATGAAGTAATCGCAGTCTGTAACTTTTCCGACTGGAATCCTTCGCATTATCTCGATGTGGCCGAAATGTCGATGGCAGTTGCTTTTGCGCTGGATTGGACAGCAGGGAAATTGCCAAAATCAACTATCGAACTGGCAAAAACTGCATTAATCGAAAAAGGAATTAAACCCAGCTGGTCTGAAAATGGAAAACAACCAGGCTGGGCTTACGGGCACAACAACTGGAACCAGGTTTGCAACGGCGGAATGATTGCTGCTTCCATAGCCATTGCCGAGAAAGATCCGGAATTGGCATCAAAAACAATCAGCCGTGCCTTGGATGGTATGACTTCTGCATTAATACAATATAGTCCCGATGGTGTTTATCCCGAAGGTTCAACCTATTGGGGTTACGGAACAAGCTTTTCGGTGATAACTTCAGCAATGCTCGAAAGTGCTTTTGGAACTGATTTTGGCATTGCAGATTACCCGGCTTTTAAAGAAAGTGCGGTTTTCAGATACTTAATGAATACTCCTTCGGGCTGGTACTTTAATTTTGCTGATTGCGGCGACAAACGAAGTGATAGCGGCGATATAATTCTGGCTTGGTTTGCTACAAAAACCGGAAATAAAGAGTTCTTCGAGAAGGAACGCTTTTTAAGCCCGGCAAATAATGACGATGAACTTTCACGGCTGGCAGGTGCCGGTTTGGTGTGGGTTTCGCAATATGTGGAAAAGAGCGACACAAAAATGCCAACTGCATGGAAAGGCGATGGTTCGAACCCAATCGTGGTTTTTAAAGGTGCTGAAAACAACCAGCACAATTACTATTTTGGGGGAAA
>JBBQPP010000788.1:0-1903 GCA_038217255.1 Bacteroidales bacterium
GAATGGAACGATTGGATTTTAGAGAATTTGTTTACCCGTTCGTTGATATATTGTTTCAATTCATTTGTCAGCTCCGTAATAGTTTCATCAACTTTCTTTGCTATGTCCTGCACGTCTTGTGTCAATTCGGTAGTCATTTCATTCCATTTGTTTTCCAACGCTTCTCTGTCGAAATGCACCAATGCCACCAGCTTTCCTTTTTGCTCAACAACAAGCGATTCAACAACATGGCGAAAGTTATTGATTAACGATTCTATTTCTTCGGGATAAATATTTTCGCCACTTGGACCAACAATCATGTTTTTCAGCCGCCCTTTGTGCGTCAGATTTCCTTTTTTGTCGAAAACCCCTAAATCACCGGTTTTAAACCAGCCATCATCGGTTAGTACTTCACGGGTTCTTTCTTCATTTTTATAATACCCAAGCATGATATTTGGCCCGCGCCCCCAGATTTCGCCTTCGCCGGTTTTTGGGTCGGGATTGTGGATTATTACTTCGCAATCGATAACTTTTGGTCCGATTGCCTGAAATTTTGTTGTTGTAGGATTTGAACCTGCCAGCAACGGCGAAGTTTCGGTGAGCCCATAACCTATAGCGTAAGGAAATTTTGCATCACGCAGGAAACGCTCGGTTTTGGCATCTAATTTTGCCCCGCCAATCCCGAAGAATTTCAAATTTCCACCGAAAGTTTGATAGAGTTTTTTACCAGCCAAACGATAAACCAATTTCCGTGTAATGCTGTTATTATGCAGTATCCGTGTAAACGCTTTTTTCTCGATTTGTGGCAGGATACTGTTTTTATACACCTTTTCGATAATCATCGGCACAGTCAGCATCAAATCCGGCTTCACGCTTTGCATCGCCGGAATCAAGACGCTTGCCGTTGGTGGTTTCCGCAGATAAGTGACGTTTGCGCCATTCATAATTGGTAAAATCAGCCCAATTGTATTTTCGTAGGTGTGCGAAAGTGGCAACACCGAAAGAAACCTAAAATGCTCAGGAATATTTTGAACTTCGCCGGATTGAATCCCATTATATATCACATTTTTCTGCGACAGCATCACACCTTTCGAATCTCCGGTAGTTCCGGAAGTATATAGCAAAATTGCCAGTTCATCGTCCCTGGAAAAATAAAGTGTATCGCTTTGTGTTTTTTCATCAAAAACAACTCCTTTTTTATTGCTTTTGATTACCTCAAAATTATCGATTCGAATTATTATTTCAGGGATATCATTCTTTAGTTCTGCCATTTTGTATTCAAGGCTTTGTGAAATAAAAATGGCTTTTGATTCAGAATGTTTTAAAACGTTTTCAAGTTCAAATGGATTAAAATCGGGAAGAACAGGAACTGCAACAATTCCCATACATTGTAATGCAAAATATACGATCCCCCAGTTGGGCATATTTTGGCTGTAAATCACAACTTTGTCGCCCTGCTTAATTTCCAGCGCTTCCAAAAATGCTTTTACCACTGCAATTTTCTTCCCCATTTCGGCGTAAGTCATCATCTCTTCATCAACAAAACCCAACGCTTTATTATTGGCAAATTTAGAAACCACTTCGGGGATGAGGGTTGCAAAGTTCAATTGGTCATTTGATTCCATTACATACTGATTTATGTGCAAATGTACTTCTAAATTAAATAATTGACTAAGCTTTTTAACGGATGTTAGTACGGAAAGTTCTGCTCTTGAATTTTCCAGAATTGGTATGGATTTTATTTCCTGAATTCTATCAATTCAATTGGGGCGCCGTTGTGTTCAATCATGGCTACTCTTATTCCTTCCATTGGAGGATTAGGTTCTGTGATAATTTTGAAGCCACGGGTTTCAAGTTCAAAATCTAAATCATCCACTTCAAAAGCTAAATGCGGAACAGTTTGAATGAGTTTGTCTATTTTACT
>JBBQPP010000789.1:0-1891 GCA_038217255.1 Bacteroidales bacterium
CAATTTTCCATCGATATAAAATATTAAAACTTTCAATACCGATATTTGTAAATTTAAATTCAGAAGTAATCAATCTTTCATTCTTGTTGCCATGCACATCAGCAATGTAATTCCAGAATTTTTTATTTTTCGATCCTACCATGTTCTTCATCTTTTCAATCGAACTAATTTCAAAGCAGATAGGACATTCATACATACTATAATTTGGTAATTCCGCATAAAATAAATATCTGACTTATACACTAGAACGCTCATATTTTTTTATTTTCTCAAGTTTCCTTGCTGATAAAAGTATACCTCTTTTTATTAAGATGTAAACAAAAATATTCTTGGCACCTTTATTTTCACAATAATCAATTAAGGTTACTATACTGTCTCCACTCACAAAAGCATCATCGATAATAACTATATTTTCATTTTGAATACTATTATAAAATTTTTGGTTTATTTTTTATTTGACAAGTTGATAAAAATATTGCGGCACAGAAGCATGAAAGGTCATTTTTTTCTTTGAATAAGGATGAAGCAGAGTCAATGAGGCCGAATGCAAAGCAAGTCTTTTAATTCCTTTTTCTGAATTTCCATAAATCTTATCTCCTGCAACCGGATTACCGTTTTCCGCCAAATGCACACGGATTTGATTTTTTGTGCCCGTAAACAAATTGATTTCCAGCAAGCTGAAGTTTGCATTTTCTTTTAAAACTTTGTAACCTGTTTTCGAGAATTTTCCTTTATCCGGATTATTTACTGAATACATTCTGAATGCACTGTTTTCGACTAGATAAGAAGTTATGATCCCCTCGTTTTCTTTCATTTTACCATGGACAACGGCAAAATAGGTTTTTGTAAAATCTTTCCAATTGTTCTGCAAAAATTGTTTTGCCTGTTCACTTTTGGCAAAAACCAATACGCCCGAAGTATCGCGATCAAGCCGGTGAACAATAAAGACCCTGTTTCGTGAACGCGGATTACCTTTCCTGACATAATCGGTTAAAAGAAAATATGCGGTTTTCTCCTTTTCCCTTTCAGTTCCCATTGTGAGCAAGCCATTTATTTTGTCCACAACTATAATATCTTGATCCTCGTGTAGGATGGCAAGTCCTTTGGGCTGATGTTTTGATGTTTTTTGTTTTGATCCCAGTGTTTTTTCCTGCATATAAGTTCATTTAAGACCAAAGGTAAAGGGTTTATTTTAAATGTGGTTCAACAACTGAAAATTTGTAGGAATCAAGCCAATTTACCTGCCTCAAACTATATTTAACTCAAATTCACAAAAAAACCGCTGCAAACTTTGATTTACAGCGGCTTCTTTATTGAAAATCCAATTTTTATTTAATTATTCACCAATCCACGATACTACTTGTTCATCATCGGGTTTTACTTTTGGAGGAATCATTTTTACAAGGTTTCCTTTTTCGTCAATCAGGTACTTTTGAAAGTTCCAACTTACTTCAGAATCCAAAACTCCGTTTTCATTCTTTGATGTTAACCATTTATAAAGCGGATTCATATCTTCACCTTTCACTGAAATTTTTGACATCATTGGAAAAGTTACGCCATAGTTTTTAGTGCAAAATTCCTCAATATCAGCATTTGTTCCAGGTTCCTGCTTGCCAAAATTATTGGCCGGAAAACCAATAACAACAAATTTTTTGTCGCCATATTTTTCATATAAACCCTGCAATTGTTCATATTGCGGGGTATTTCCACATTTTGATGCCGTATTAACAACCAAAACTTTTTTCCCTTTTAAAGATGAAAGATCGAAATCATTTCCTTCTATGTCTTTTACTTTAAAATCATAAAACGATTGCTGTGCAAAAACAGCTCCTGCTAGAATTACCATACTAAAAATTAATGCTATTTTTTTCATTCTGAACTTTTTTAATTG
>JBBQPP010000790.1:0-1888 GCA_038217255.1 Bacteroidales bacterium
GCCACAATATTTTCGAAACTGCGAATTTCGGTTTTGCGTTCTTTGCCCTTTCCGTATTTGGTTTTCAGGTGGACAAACCATTTAATTGTGAAAGGGACTATGTTGTTAATGTTGTTTTCAACCTCTGCAATTTCGTCTTCAATGGATTTTAAAAGTTCGTCAGCTTTGTTTTTGTTGAACTTCAGAATTCGCGCCATCCTGATTTCCATCAATTTCAAAATGTCCTCACGGGTAACTTCGCGTTTGAGTTTTGGTTTCCAGGGTTCCAGGCGCATGTCAATGTGTGCAATTGCCTGATCCATGTTTTCCGAATCTTCGAATTTTTTGTCTTTGTAAATCCGTTCTTCGATAAATATTTTTTCGAGCGATGAAAAATGCCAGGATTCTTCCAACTCACTTTTCCGAATTTCAAGCTCCAATTTAAGCAGTTGGAGCGTGCTGTCTGCCGAACGTCTCAGGATTTCTTTTACCCCAATAAAAATCGGTTTGTCGTTTTCGATGATAACCGAGTTTGGCGACAGCGAAACTTCGCAATCGGTAAAAGCAAAAAGTGCATCGATTGTTTTATCTGACGAAACCCCAGGAGCAAGATGAATCAGGATTTCAACATTTGCGGCGGTATTATCGTCGATTTTCTTGACTTTTATTTTGCCTTTTTCGTTGGCTTTTATAATCGACTCGATTAAGGTTGTGGTTGTTTTCCCAAAAGGTACTTCGGTGACGACAAGTGTTTTATTGTCGCGCTTTTCAATTTTGGCACGCACTTTTACCGTTCCACCGCGCAACCCATCGTTGTATCTGCTGAAATCAGCCATCCCGCCGGTTGGAAAATCCGGCACCAATTCAAAATCCTGGTTTTTCAGGTGGGCAATTGACGCATCGCACAATTCAATAAAATTATGCGGAAAAAGCTTTGAGGCAAGTCCAACAGCAATCCCCTCAACGCCCTGTGCCAATAACAACGGGAATTTTACGGGCAAAGTAACTGGTTCCCTTTTGCGTCCGTCATACGTAAGTTTCCAAATCGTAGTTTTCGGGTTGAAAAGCACTTCGAGCGCAAATTTAGATAAACGAGCCTCAATATAACGTGGTGCCGCAGATCCATCGCCAGTCAAAATATTTCCCCAGTTTCCCTGCGTGTCAATCAACAACTCTTTTTGCCCCAACTGAACCGTGGCATCGCCGATAGAGGCATCGCCGTGTGGGTGGTACTGCATGGTTTGCCCGATAATGTTTGCCACTTTGTTGTAGCGGCCATCGTCCATTTCGCGCATAGCGTGTAAAATGCGGCGCTGTACCGGTTTCAAACCATCGTTAATGTATGGCACGGCACGTTCAAGAATCACATACGAAGCATAATCGAGAAACCAATTACGGTACATTCCCGACAAGTAAACTATTTCGTCTTTTACCTCGTCTTCCTGCGGTTCTTCAGGTATTTCTTCGTTGTTGATATATTCTTCTGACATTGGGTTTTTTGCTGTCGTTTAATTCTTATAATCCTTCAATTATTTTATAACTATTGTCCATGTTTGTTTGATTTATAATTTCTTAATTTTCAAAAGCAAATTCTTCACAATCCAATAATTCTGGAAGAATTGTATAGGAAGCTGTTGTTTTTCGAGCTCCATTGCAACCTGAAATAATAAACAGGCTTTTCAAATTATTACTTTTTTTGGCAATAGTTATTTAATACTTATCTCCAAATTCTTCCCTAATCCAGTTTCAATAATTTTTCTTAAAGTTCCCAATTCAACGTCAGACCTGTCATTTTCAATTCGAGAAATGTATGTTCTTGAAGTTCCACTCATTAGTGCTAACTCTTGTTGGGTTAACCCCAAGGACATTCTTGATTCTTTGATTAATCTTCCAACTTTTAATGCTAATT
>JBBQPP010000791.1:0-1885 GCA_038217255.1 Bacteroidales bacterium
TCGCTGAGGTCGTTTTACCTTATGCGGGTTATTCATCAGAACCTGATTTTACGTTTTACCTACAGTTGAAAGTTGTATAAACCTGAATCAGTTGATTTTTGCAAATGCAGAAAATGAGATAAGAACCACCTGCTAAAAAAACAGATGGGAATGTGTATTCATATTGAATAAAATATTTCAATATAATAGCAATTTGACAGGTGTCTTCCGGTAAACTGCAAAATAATTTTCAGGTGATAATTAAGCCTCTTGTTCCTTCTTAAAAAGCAATATAAATAATACCAAAAGAAGGAATGAACCGATGGTGGTAATTCCCCAAATAGCATCCCAGTTGTAACCGGCAGCACTTTTATAATATCCGATAATGTGTCCACAAATAAGGTTGCCAACTAATAAACCAATACCAAAAGTTACGAGGAAAATAAATCCCTGTGCCTGCGAACGCAGTTCTGCCGGTACTTTTTTGTCGATATAAATCTGTCCGCCCACAAAGAAAAACCCAAAAATCAATCCGTGAATTAAAATACCGATATAATACATCCAGTTTTGATCGATAACTCCGCCTGTGTAAAGCGACAAATAGCGAATAACGAGCGCCACCAAACCAAAAATCATAACTTTCCGTAACCCGAATTTTTTGATTGCACCAGGAATGAGTAGCAGAAAACCCATTTCGGCCAACACACCCCAGTTCATTGTAACCGAAATATATTTTGTGTTGATATTTAATAGGAATTCAGAGAAATAGGAATAATACATGGCAAATGGAATAAGCGAAAGAAATGAGAAAACAATGAAAACAGTGAAATTCCTGTCTTTCATGAGTTTTATAGTTCCCAATCCGAAAGCATCTATCAACGAGATTTTTTTGCCTTTTGCAAGTGGAGGAGTGTTTGGTAAAAACAGGTTTGTAATAGCTGCAAACAAACTTACACCTGCACCGCAGTAAAAGGGAATGTTTGTTCCATCGAAATCGAGTTTCAGAAAGTGGATAAAAAACACGCTGAACAAGCCCGAAGCAACCCAGCCAATAGAACCAAAAACCCGCACTTTTGGAAACTGCTCGGAAGGCAAATGCACCATAGCGATTGAACTTGTTAAACCCCATGATGGCATGTAGCCCAGCATTGCTATAATAAGGCAAATAAATAGTATGTCTGGATTATTAGTAGATCCGGCAAAAACCAACATTCCAGCATTTACGATATTCAAACCCGAAAGCACTTTTTGGGCGGCAAAAAACCTGTCAGCAAGCATACCAATTACGGGCGATACCATACACCCAATTGCCATAGAGCTTAAAATCATTGCTTTTTGCGTATGCCCGACTTCAAGGTTTGTAAGATATGCTGCCAAAGGAACCCACCAAACTGCATACATCATGTATTGCAGCATCATCATAGTTGAAAGTTTGAATCTTGCCATATTTTTATTTTTATGAAAAAAAATATTGAATTAGGCACTTAGTTGATAATATTAAAACGATTATTTCCAGTCGTTTAGATGCCAGAGGCATCTTATGTTTATAGCAATAATTGATGTATTGGGGTTCGACCCCGGCTGGGGTCGCATCATAACTCCCTAATTATCTTTCTATAAACATTTGAACCCGCTGGGTTCTTAGCTGTGTATAATATTTATTAAGTGCCTATTTAAAAGAAATTAAAAAGGCCGGCTCGATTTGAGCCGGCCTTTTCTTTCATCACTAACTAAACTAAACTAATTGTAACCGGGATTTTGTTGTAATTGTGGCGCTTTGTTCATTTCGTCGCGCGTAATCGGTACCCAGTACATTTTTTTATCATTGAAAACACGTGCATCAGCTTTGTCCGCTTTGTTGTATTTCCACATATGAGAACCATTATCATAATGCTCTATTCTCATG
>JBBQPP010000792.1:0-1875 GCA_038217255.1 Bacteroidales bacterium
CAACCGATCGGCGCAAATGTTTATTGTGTCGAAAAAGTACGAGGAAATTGCTGATTATATCAATCATGAAGCTATCCGGGGAGTTACCATTTTAAACGGCACCGGTTGGTACACAAAAGAGGATTCAAAAATTGTAATGTCGGTGGTGAAAAAACGCGAAACCAGTGCCATTTTCAGAAAAATTAAAGAGATAGATCCAGAAGCTTTTATCACCATGGGAAGTGTTATGGGCGTTTACGGACAAGGTTTTGAGCAATTGAAGTTTTGAGTTCGGATTTTTTATTCACAGGGTGACTTTGAGTCACCCTGTGAATATTTATAAAAATTGAAGCCCTATTTCGTCAGCTTTTCAAATAAATCCCTGAAAATAGCATCGCGGTTGAGCGTGGTTGCCATGCGTATAAAATGGCGCGAATGATCGACACTGAAAGTTTTTTGGTCGGTAAGTATCGGGCTGTGCACCAAATCGGTTGAAACCCAAGCTGGATTAACCAGCCATGCAATTGCAGACACGTCCCAAATCACTTTCGACCAGGCTTTTTGTCCACCACTGTATTCCAACACAATTTTGTAGAGATAGTCGGAAAGTTCGTTTTTGCCCTCTAAATAATATTTCAATTCAGGAATTGTGGTATGCAAATGCGAAACCACGTTTTGACAAGGCAAAGTAACAAACGGAACGCCTGAGTTAAAAACAACCTGCGCTGCCAGAACATCCTGTTGTAGGTTAAATTCCCGCTGGTGCGGCCAATACAAAGTATTTCCGCCCAACCAAACAACAACCATTTTTTCGATTATTTTTGGCTCGATTAAAATTGCCGATGCAATGTTTGTAATGCAACCAATTGGCACAACGTAAAGCGGGTTTTCAGGACTACTTGCCATTGCTTTTTCAATCAAATCATCCACTGCCGGGCTTTTTACAGGTGTATTTAAACTCTGTAAATAGCGGTTGGAGCCCCGGAAAGCAAAACCATCGGCGGGTTTGTTCATGAATTTTAATAAACGGAGGATTTCTTCGTAGCTTTTTTCCATTCCGTCTCCTGCGTTTGCCGATCGATCATTATGAAAAGGCGCGGCATAAACAGCAAGCAAGTCAATTTTTTCGGGCGAAAGCAAAGCGTAAGCCAGCGCAAACTGGTCATCTACTTCGTTGTAGGTGTCGGTGTCGAGCACCATTTTGATTTTTCCCGTTGGCGGGATGAGTTTTTTTATTCGAACTGTTTCATCGATTTTTGGGAAGTTTTGAGCATTCGTCATAAAAGCGATGAGGATAAAAAAAAGTGTGAATTTAGATTTCATGGTAATAAAAATAAATAGGTATTAATTTAGAACTTTAATTTCATTTAACAATATTTCAAAAGCTGGCGAAGCCATTCCTCCATGGTCGAAACTATCCAGTTCATATAATTTGGTTTTTTCATGCCCGGCAACTTTCATCATCCGCATCATGTAGGCATTTTCTTCGTACCGACCAAGCATTTCCCGTTCACGATCTCCTGTAATTAAAATCAGCGGAGGTGCATCAGCGCGAACATGGTAAAGCGGTGCAAATTCATCAACAACAGGTTGTGTATCCGGTATTCCGCGCTCTTTTCTGATGGTCATATGCGTAATGCAGTGTCCGCTAAACGGAACCAACATTGCAATTTTGTTGGCATCGATATCGTATTTTGCCAGCCACTTTTTGTCTAACCCAACCATGCTTACCAAATAACCCCCAGCCGAATGTCCCGAAACAACAATTTTTGTTGGATCGCCACCAAACTCTGCAATATGATTGAATGTCCACGCAACAGCGGCAGCAGCATCTTCAATATAGGCAGGACAATTAACTTTTGGGTTCAAACGATAATTTACCGCCACAACTGCAAT
>JBBQPP010000793.1:0-1874 GCA_038217255.1 Bacteroidales bacterium
ATTTTGGGATAGAAAGTAATGTTTGTGTAAAATATGTGCTATCCAATATTTCTTTAAAAAAATCAATATTCATCTTTTTTTCAATTTCTTCAATACCAAATAGTTTCTTTGGAAGAATTATACAGAAGGACAAATCTGAATCTCTATATGGCTTAGATATAAATTGATATTCTTCATTCTCAAAATATTGAAGTTTTTCAGTCTTTTTCATAAAATCAATTTTATATTGATTTTCAATACTTGCAAAGAAAGGAGCAGAAGTTGTCAATTCTTTTTCAAACTTATAAAGCCACTCTGCATTAAAATAGACTGCATTTGAAATCAGTAATTTAGTATTTGGATTTATATTCTCCGCTTTAACAATTTCGTTTATCCTTCGATTTGTTTTTTCAGAAACCCATCCATTGATATCCGAAACTGCCGATTCTGTTTTTGCAAACTCAGTTTGCCTGAAGTCTGAGAAATATTTATCCGAAACAGACTTTTTGTATCCTTCTTCTACTTGAAAATTTTTATCCAACCATATTGCATCGGAAACCTTAAAACCCGGGCAACTATCCGATTTACTTGCAAGATTATGTAAGTAGCCATTTTTTATGAAACCTGAATTCTTGAGATATAATACTTTTTCAAACTCTTGTTTTGTTTTATTGTTCGAACCTTCATAGGTAATTAAAAGCGAATGATAAGTACTGAGAGGCGATAGAAAAAGATTCTTTTTTTCAACTTTTATTTCTCGATATAAATCGAATGAATAATTATTTAAGGAGTTGCCAAAATCATTATTTTGCGCACTCACTTTTACGAAATTTATAGTCAATAAATAGATAATGAAAATGGTAATAAACTTATAATTCATAGCTTTTAGTTTTTAGTTTTTATGACTTTTTCAAAATTACACCCAACAAATATTTCTGTCTGCCTATTCTAAACAAATGTATCTTATAAACATTTGATTACCAATTCCTAAGTTTCAACTCTTGAAAAATATCATAAACCACCGGGCAGGTTTCGCAGTTTTTGTGCGAAAGCGGAAGGATTTGGTAAAACCGTTTGCGGTTGGTGTGCGGATATTCGCGACAAGCACGTGGACGGTTTTCATAAACCATGCAATAATTGTCGGGCAGTAAAAACGGGCAGGGGTGGTCTTTAAAAACAAAATCACCATCTTCGTCTGTCAAAATATATTGATTTGTGAAATCAGAAATTTTCATTTTCAGGTGTTTGGCCAAGCGTTCAATATCTTTATCGATTAAACGCGGGCCAATTGTTTTGCAGCAGTTTGCACAATCCAGACAATTAAAAGTTGAAAAAGCTTCAGCATGAAGGTCATGAACAGTGTTATCGAGATTTTTTGGTTTCTTCTTCTTTAGTTTTTTGACAAATAAAGAAGTTTCCTGCCAGGTTTTATTGGTAAGAAGTTTTAATTCATCGGGAGATTTATAGGTAACTTTTTTCATTTCTGGTTACTGGATGCTGGATTCCTATCTTGATACTCAAAATCCTGATACTTGATACTGTATCTATCTGTTGTCAATTTTCTCCGGGTTCAAATCGTGGTTCTGCAGCCTGAACCAGGCCATTTCTTCATATTTTGTTCCGGGTTGGCCGTAATTACAATAAGGGTCGATGCTCAATCCGCCACGCGGAAGGAATTTTCCCCAAACCTCAATGTATTTTGGTTCGAGCAGGTTAATTAAATCTTTCATAATGACGTTCATACAATCTTCATGAAAAGCGCCATGATTGCGGAAACTGAACAAATAAAGCTTCATACTTTTACTTTCAACCAATTTTTTATCGGGAATATAACTCAGGTAAATGGTTGCATAATCCGGTTGGCCTGTAATCGGGCACAAACTTGTAAACTCAGG
>JBBQPP010000794.1:0-1870 GCA_038217255.1 Bacteroidales bacterium
TCTTCATCAAGCGGATTAACTGCTGCTCCCAATCCCAGCATCCCCGCCACCATCGACGGCGTAACTTCCACACCTGCCGGCACACGTTGTTTCATCATTTCAACCACTTCATCCATCGAAAATGTTTGGTTTGCATCCACATTCAACATTCGTGCATAGCGACCGGGAATTTTTATGTTTTGTAAATTGGCTCCACCTTTTCTACCCCCTTTTGGTGGCGCTTTGCAGAAATCGGAATTACCAAGCGTGAAAACCATTGCAATTTCGGGCCTGTCGTAAATAAACCGCATCAAATTATATACTTCCGGAGTTTGCCCCGCCCAAAGTCCGGCCTCTTTTTTATCGCGCGGGAAAAGGTGCGGAAATCCAATCCCTACATTTATCCCACCTTCACCATCTTCGTTATACTGGCCGTCATTGTCATTATCAATGCCCTCGTCATACAGTTTGTATTCGCCTTTTTCGCCTCTTGTGGCATCGGCTTTTACCATGATCCGCGGGTCGTTTTTTGAAACAATGTAAGTCCCTTCCAAGTCTTTTACCCTGATTTTGGTAATGTACCCATCGCCGTTTAAATCATCGAAACCGTCCTCGTTCACAGCTTCGTCAACGTCGTTGTTTATTTCGAAATCGTTTACTGTGCGGTCATATTTTGCTTTTGCAAAAAAGCCCGAAGCCGCATCAGGATTTGGTTGTGCCAAAATATACCATTTCAGGTTTTTTGTGTACTGGGCTGAATCGAGCAACATTTTTGCGAAATACAGTGCGCCTTCGGTTGAAAGCGGCACATTTCCCTCAAAATTGGCCCCTACAAAAATGGCCGGAACACCTTTTAGGTTTGCCCCTATTTCTAGTACGTTGATTGCTTCGCCACCCGGGCTTGTGGCAATATTATGCAATTTCGTTGCAGTGGGATTTCCCTTTTGCAACGTTTCCAAAATTTGCTGAACTTCCTTGTTCGTGTGGTACTTATCGAACGAAGTCCCTGATTGTGCTGTTGCATGTACGACTGAAAAAGTCAGTATGCCCAGCAACATAAAATTTAACAGTTTTTTGACCATAGGATACGTCTTTTTATTGATTTCGTAATTGAAAATATCTATTTTTTGTTTTTAGCCTAATTCAATAGTGGGTTGGTTTAGTTCAAATTGATTTTGGTGTCGAAAATTACATTTTTTATTTTCATTCGTTCATTGTTGGAATGATTTTTTTGAGGTTTTTTATAAAGAGGATTAGTCATTGGAATTTTCTTTCCTTTTCTTTCAATTATAGCTTGGTGTCTAAATCAAAAAATCATTCACCGTGCAAAATTATACTTTTGAGTAAATCCCTTATATTTAGTCAGAAAATCAAATTTAAAATTCATCTCTTTGGAAAACGTTAAATCGTTAATGCAGGAAAAATAATTCAAAATAAAAAGAAAAATGAAATGGATATTAAGTACAGTTTTGTTTTGTTGTTGCAGTATTTTATCCTCTGCCCAACAAACTGAAATCAGAGTCAATTTGGGGGGATACGCGATCGACATGCCAAAAAATGCACTTTTACTGAGCAATGTTGCATTTGACAAACCAATTATGCTTTTGAAAAATGAAAAAGGGGAAATTGTAAAAGAATATCAGGGAGTACTGAATATTAGTGCCTGGAAACCATTTTCGCATTATTACTCCGTTAACTTTTCTGATTTCAGAGAAAAAGGGAAGTATTATTTTGAACTTAAAGGCAGTGAGATTGCAGGTAAGACTTTTCAAATTGGTCCGTACCCGAATTGGCAGGAAGATGTTATTGGTTTTATTCGTACTCAGCGTTGTGGCTTTAATCCGCACACTAAAATGTTTTGCCACCAACTTGACGGATTGAGTTTTTTCGG
>JBBQPP010000795.1:0-1863 GCA_038217255.1 Bacteroidales bacterium
CGGACAAGCCGACGAAAACAATTCGGGATGACGTAAAGCATATACAAAGGTGCCACCTCCTCCCATAGAAAGACCGGCCACCGCACGATAGCGTTTCTCTGCTTTTATCCGGTATGTTTTTTCAATAAAAGGCATAAATTCCTGGAAGAAAAAATCTTCATAGCGCCAATCGCCCTTTATGTTGTTGAAATATCCACGTTGCCCGGTGTCGGCATCAGGCATTACTATAATCATAGCTGTCGCCGAACCTTCCATAATGCTTTTATCTGCAATCCGGAGCACTTCTCCAAATTGAACCCAGCCAGTCTGGTCGTCGCCTGAGCCGTGTAACAGATAAAGCACAGGATAACTGCGTTCAGATGTTTCATAACCGGGTGGCAGGTAAACGGCATATTTCCGATCCATTTTAAGTATTTCACTTTTCATGGAAAGGTTGTCGTAAACTTTGCTGGTTTGTGCAATTGTAAAAACAGGGAATGCAAGAATCAGAAAAAACAAGATTGAATTTTTCATTTTATTGGATTTAGTTGATAATTTGAACAATCAAAATTATCAAATTAAGGCTAAAATCCATCAAAATAGAAAAATTATAACTTGTTAAACCGCCTGTTCATTTTGTGTTCGCCGTTTACATAAATTTCCATTACATATCTACCTTCGGCCAAATGCTTAACATCCAGCCCGGTAGTCGATTCCTTTATGTTTGTAAATTCATGTGATTCAATATATTCCCCGTCCTTTGTAATCCGAACTTTTAGGGTTGACGTTTTATTGGTTGTAGTATAAATTGACAAATAATCTTTTACCATCCGAGGGAAGATATTTACCGAAAGTTGTTCAACTGAAATATCCACAACTGCATCATTATCTGCACGAAACGCATAAAATTGGCCGTTCCCGCAATCACTTTCAAATAAATTAATGAAATTCCCATTTGTATCTTTTAATTGCAATCTTCCGTATCCGGCACGTGGCTGAAACCAAAATTCAAGACCATCGCCAACAGAATCGGTAAGCATCAAAAAATAATTTCCTTCTGCCAAATCGAGCGTATCGGAATACTTTGTTGCAGGTTCCAACATTTCCGGGGATTTCATATAAACCGTGTCATTGGTGCTGTTCACTATAAAAAGTGAATTCTCTTTTGGTTTATTATTGGTCAGAAAATCAACTACAATTTTTGAAGGCAAAGTTGGAATATCATTAAATTCCGATTCCAGGTTGTTATCTCCGTCCCATTCATCTTCAACACCATTTGGTTCGGCCAAAACAACAGAAAAAGTATTGGTTCCTGCTTTTGCATCAATTATTCCGGGAAGAGTAACAATTGCAGCCTGATAAAAAGCAAGATCGCCATTCCAGGTATAGCTTTTTTCGCCAAACCCTACAGTTTTGTAAATGATTTGTAGCGTCCTCAGGTTTTCCTTTCCAAGGTTCCTGATTTTTATACGCGGGTTGAAACCTGTTGGATTGTAACGGTTGTAATTACCGGCATTGTTTGGTGCAATTATTTCTTCAATGGCAACATCGTTCATATTTGCCGGGTCGGCATACTGGAAAAAGTAGGAGGTAATCTGTTCTTTAGGCTGATCAACGTTTTTTGCCGTAAAAGGCTCCATGTCAAGATCGATTGTGTGTTTTGATTTTGTTAGCTGAACATCAATAATATCGGGAACCTGCAAATCGCCGGGACACCAGTAGGCGCGATCAAAAATCCAGGTACCGCCCTGTGGGTAAAGCGGATTATCGCCACAGTCTTTCCACATGTCGCGGTGGTCAACTACTTTACCATCGACAATGAATTCGCGCCAACGGCTGCAAAACTCGCTGCAACCACTTGGCTGATCCATTCCATGACCGGTG
>JBBQPP010000796.1:0-1855 GCA_038217255.1 Bacteroidales bacterium
GACACCGAATGAACTTTGGATAGGGAAACGTGATGCTGCCAATCAGGTTATGATGCGAGAACCTTCGCTTCTTGATAAAGAAAGTGCCGCTTTGGATTCGTTCACAGGCGGCCACAACGAGGGTTTCCCAGATACTTCAAAACAAATGTTTATTGAAGTTTATGAAAATATTCTGAGGGGTACGATGGAAGGAGCCAAATTCCCGAACTTTGAAGATGGGCTCCGCGAACTGGTTTTGTGCGAAAGAATTCTGGAAAGTAATGAAAAACAGTGTTGGGTGAAAGTTTAAATATCAAAAATACCATAAAACTATGTTAGATTTAGGATTTGTAAGCGCCATTTTGGCTGAAAAAAGTTTTGAGAAAGTAATTGAGTTTGCCGCCGAATACGGCTTCAAATGCGTTGAAATAATGTGTTGGCCAAAAGGCAAAGCGGAACGGCGATATGCAGGAGTTACACATATTGATGTGGATGAACTTGATGACAAAAAAGTTGCTGAAATAAAAGAAACGCTCAAACGAAATAGCATTTATATTTCGGGACTAGGTTACTATCCAAATCCGTTGGATGCCGATGAAAAACAGGCAGGTTTTTATATCGAACACATAAAGAAAGTTATTCAGGCCGCCGCTAAATTAGATATCCCGGTGGTAAATACTTTTATTGGCCGCGATCCTTTAAAAAGCGTCCGGGAAAATCTTGATAAATTTGCTGAAGTGTGGCCTGGGATTATAAAAGTTGCTGAGGAAAACAATGTAAGAATCGGTATCGAAAATTGTCCGATGCTCTTCACGAGCGATGAATGGCCCGGCGGCAAAAACCTGGCTACAACACCTGCTGTTTGGCGGAAGATGTTCGAAATCATACCCAGCCCAAATTTCGGTTTGAATTACGATCCT
This sequence comes from Bacteroidales bacterium, assembly GCA_038217255.1. Lineage (GTDB taxonomy): Bacteria > Bacteroidota > Bacteroidia > Bacteroidales > Prolixibacteraceae > Draconibacterium. The sequence goes on from JBBQPP010000796.1 coordinate 900, forward strand.
TCACATTTGGTTTGGCAACAAATGGACGAAGTAAAACCTATTTACGATTTCAAGGAGAAACTTTTCCACATTCATTTAAAAGATGTAAAAGTATTTCAGGACAAATTGAATGAAGTTGGAATTATGGCTTACCCGCTTGACTACCACTCACCAAAAATACCTGGCTTGGGCGATGTTGACTGGCGCGGATTTTTCTCTGCATTAACAACTGTAAAATACCGCGGCCCGGTTTGTATAGAAGTTGAAGACAGAGCATTTGAGGGATCGGAAGATGATGTAAAAGCTGCGATTTTAACGAGTAGGAATTTTTTAAAACAATTTCTGGGTTAAATGAGCTAATTTTGCAAAAAAGGTATTTTTTCGTTTTGTTTAAATCTTAAAAAAATGACAATGGAAAAAACGATGACTATTCAATTCACAATTAAAAAAACCGAAAAACATTCATTATCTGATAAATACACAAGGTTTATTACAAAGGAAGAAGGGGAAACCCTCAGTAACCATATTAAACAAATGAGAGAAGAATTGAATCGTAATTTGTTGTTTTAATAAGACAAAAAATGAATAGATCTCTGCTGATTTATTTGCTAATATTTATCTGGAATTTCAGTTTATCTGCCCAAAACCCAATCGTTCCACCAGGGGTTTACATTGCCGATCCTTCGGCGCATGTTTGGAAGAATGGTAAATTGTACATTTACGGTTCACTTGATGAAAGTACAGATTATTATTGCTCGTGGCGACACGATGTCATGGAAACTTCAGACATGAAAAACTGGAGAATCACTGAAAACGTATTTGCCTCCAAAGGCGAAAACGACCAGATTTCATATTCCGATGCACTTCTTTTTGCACCTGACGTAATGTACAAAAACGGAACTTACTACATGTATTACTGTATGCCCGACAGGAATGCTGCGGAAGGGGTTGCAACAAGTAAATCGCCAACCGGACCT
>JBBQPP010000797.1:0-1854 GCA_038217255.1 Bacteroidales bacterium
ATCCTGAAAAGAGTGTAAATAGTGTAAGCAAAATAAGTTTATTACAAATTAGTTGCATCGTCATTCAATTAGGTATTGCCAGTTTTATTAGCTGAAAAAAGAATCTCCCGTCTGAAAAATCAGAAGAAAGATTCTTACTACTAACTAATCTAAACTATGAAGATTGAATCCCATTCTTTTATTAACTTTCTTTTTGTTTTATCAAATTTACACGATAATAAGTACTGAAAACCAGTCCATTTGTTGCAATTTTCTGTAAAAATGTTGCACCCACAGACAAATGTTGCAATAATGCAACATTTGTATTAGTGTATGAAACCAACAATTTCTATTTTTGAAGAAATAACTAATTGAATTAGATTTAAAGCACTGCTTTCCATACTGTTACTTTTTGGTGTAAATCAGCTCTATTCGCAAATAGATGACATTACATTTCGAAGGGTATCACCTCCGGGTGGATTCAGTTTCCAGGCTGTTCATACATTTAATCAGGATATGTTCGGATATATTTGGATGGGTAGTTTTGACGGGGTAATCCGTTACGATTCAAAAGAAACCATACGCTTTATTCATAATCCTGAAGAGACAAATGGACTTCCGAGCGACATAATCACTTCAATAGCAATCGACAATTCAAATAATATATGGGTTAGCACCGATAAGGGACTTTGCCAGTTTAACCGGCAATTGCAGCAATTTGATCGTGTATATTACAGTTATGAAAATGGTGATTCAGTAAATAATTATATTTATTCGGCCGTATTTGACGGGGAAGGCGTGCTGTGGATTGCCGATGAAAACTTTTTTGGATATTTCGACAATACTAAAAATCAGCTCATCAGAATTACGAATGGCCTCGACCAATCACCACGTCTTTTATACAATGACGATACAAACCGCCTTTGGCTTGGCACATTGGAAGGTTCAGTTTATTTGGTAAACCCGGAAGAAAAAACTGTAGTAAAAAAAATAGAAGGGCCGGGCTCACTGGCACGTACAATTTATGCGAGCAACAACGATGTGTGGGTAGGCTACGAGGCACATGGCGCGCGTTTGTACAATATAAATGGAACTCTGAAAACACATTACGCCTATTTTAACGAACCTGAATTTGATATTAAATCAGCAAGTGTCAGAAAAATTTTAAGGGATACGCGAGGACAGATTTGGATTGGCACCTATCACGGATTGTTTTTGTTTAACGGTAAAAAATTAATCCATTTTAACTCGGAATATTACAGTGGAATACCGCATAATTCTATCTATGGTATTTTTGAAGACAAACAAGGCGGAATATGGATAGGTACGTGGGCTGGTGGAGTTGCCTATTTACACCATGCAGATAATAAATTCAACAATTACAGACATATAAAAGAACCGGGGTCGATTTCTGATAACATGGTTAGTTCGTTTGTGCAAACCCCCGATGGAGAAATATTTGTTGGCACCGAACGTGGTGGCTTAAACAAATTCGACATCGAAACATCAAGTTTTCAGAAAGTTGCTGAATTAGAAAACGAAGGAGTACTAAATGTAAAAGCACTCTGTGTTGACAAATTTGACGGACTTTGGATGGCCTGTGCTTTTAAGGGCATTTATTATCGTCCAAAAAATCAAAACAATTTTATTCATTTTGAAAAAGGACCCGAGGACGGGAAACACATTTCGGAAATTGGGGTTTATACTTTGTGTAAATCGGATTCGGGAATTTGGATAGGAACAAACTTTGGAGGTGTCAACTTTTACAATTTCAATACAAAAAAAATTAGTTTTATTTCAAAAGAATACCCTTTCTCTCAATTTAACAACATCAATATCCGGTCGTTAGCGCTCGATTCAAAAGATAATTTATGG
>JBBQPP010000798.1:0-1851 GCA_038217255.1 Bacteroidales bacterium
GGAAACATAATGAATGGCTCCATTGATAACTGCCGTTTCAAAACCAAACATTAAACCGCCCAGTGCAGCAACAAAAGTTACAAAATAAAGATATCGTTTCATGTTCAAGTCAATTAGGTACTTTACACAGTTAAAGATAATATTTGAATCGAAACTTTGTAATAAAATGCCGTCTTGTTTGCGATAATGCTATTTTTGACAAAACGACAATCGAATAAAATGATTTCAAGAAGAGAAGCATTAAAAAACGTGGCACTTATTACGGGCGGATCCGTTTTAATGCCCAAAACAATTTTAGCTGCTGAAAAACCATCGGCAACCCAGTTTTCATTCTGTCTCAACACAAGTACCATTTCAGGCCAAAAAGTTGGGTTTTTGAAAGAATTTGAAATCGTTTCAAAGGCTGGTTATGATGGAATTGAAATATGGATGCGTGACCTTCAGAAATATTTAGAAGAAGGTGGAAATATAAAAGACCTAAAAAAGTATATCGAAGATTTGGGTTTACAGGTTGAAAATGCTATTGGTTTTGCCCAGTGGATTGTTGACGACGAAACCACCCGAAATGCAGGAATCGAACAGATGAAAAATGAAATGGACATGGTGGCTCAAATTGGGTGCAAACGAATAGCAGCGTCACCTGCAGGAGCTTATGACAGACCTTTTGCCGATTTGTTTGAAATTAGCAAACGTTACCGAAAAATACTCGAATTGGGCGATGAAACCGGTGTTACTCCAATACTTGAATTTTGGGGTGCGTCAGCAAGTTTGTACCATATTTCGCAGGCCATTTTTGTAGCAACGGCCGCAAATCATCCCAAAGCTTGCATTTTGCCCGATGTTTATCACATGTTTCGTGGTGGCAGTGGATTCGATAGCTTGAAACAGATTTCGGGCAATGCTATAGAAGTTTTTCATTTTAACGATTTTGTTGCTGATATTCCGCGTGAAAAGCAAAATGACAGCGACCGCGTTTATCCCGGAGATGGCGCTGCACCATACAAACAAATTATTACTGATTTATATAATGCTGGAGGCGAAAAAGTTTTTTCGCTCGAATTATTTAATAAAAACTACTGGAAAAAAGATGCGCTTGAAGTTGCAAAAACTGGGTTAATTAGGATGAAAAAACTGGTTGAGACAGCACTGCCAAAAATTACACACTAATATGTTGACGTAAAATATTTTTTAATTCAGGCGCCTGGTGGATACCAACACCCTTCCATTGCACTTCTCCTTTTTTAAAAATAATTACAGTTGGGATACTTCTGATTTGGTATTCAGTAGCAATCATCGGGTTTTTATCCACATTAACTTTTATAATCCGCACGCTGTCTTTTAGCTCCGATTTTATGTCTTTCAGAATTGGCGGCATTTGTTTGCATGGCCCGCACCAATCGGCATAAAAATCAACTAAAACAGGTTTGTCTGAATTAATTAAATTTAAAAATCTTTCATTCATTTTTCTTCCCCTACTTTATTTTTACGCTTTTTAATAATATCGCTAATAAAATCTCCAACTAAGTACCCCATAACAGCTCCCCACAAAATACTCCAGTACCAAACCGACTTAATTACACAAGTTCCGCTTTCGCAACCAATAAACCGCCAGTAAAAGAAACCGCCAGTTGCTCCGGCTACAAAAAATATTAATTGAATTCGGTTTGACTTCAGATATTTATTTACATCCATTGTTAATCTTTAACAAAAATAAAACCGCAAGGTTTCTTTTTTCTTCATTGAAAAAAATGATAGTGAATAGATTTAATTGAACTGATGAATAAAAACAACAAAATGAATATTTAATATAAAGTTTCAAAAAAGTGATTTTTATTTTACATTCGCATAAAA
>JBBQPP010000799.1:0-1846 GCA_038217255.1 Bacteroidales bacterium
TTGAATATCATTTTTAAATCCCCTATTTTTATACTTCAAATTTTATCACATGAAACAGTTATTAATCATCGCATTTATACTCTTGTTTTTTCACGCCAGTTCAAAAAATCCTGAAACAAAACCAAATATCGTTTTTATCCTCATCGATGACAAGGGCTGGACTGACGTTGGTTTTATGGGAGCCAAATATTACGAAACGCCAAATATTGACAGGCTGGCAAAAGACGTGATGGAGAATATTTAACCGACCAATTGACCGATGAAGCTGTGAAATTCATCAGTGAGAACAATCCTAAAATATCCGGAAAACCCTTCTTTTTGTATTTGGCACACCACGCTGTCCACACACCCATTCAGGCAAAAAATGAAATCACCAAAAAGTATGAAGAAAAAGAAGGCGAAACTTGCCAATGGGTTTTGGACGGAGGCCGTGAAAAAATTGCCACAAACAATTCGGTAGAACTTTATAACATTAAAAACGATATTGGAGAAACCAAAAACCTTTGTAATGTTGAAGTTGAAAAACGAAACGAATTGTTGAATGAACTATTAATATGGCAAAAAGAAACGGGGGCAAAAATTCCAAATGTTGCGAATAAGGATTTTATTCCTTAACCGTTTCTATCCGCCAGTTTTGAATCGCTATACGAGTTAAAACTATCATAATTGATTTGATGAAACAAATAAAATATCATAATAGCGATTAGCCAGGCAAACCTTTTTTTAGTTGGTATTTCTCAGTTTTCATGCTTATTTTTGGTTTCGAATTCAGAATAAAATTATGTCTAAGCTTTTTCTGTCATCACTTTTGCTCTTTACATTTCTTTTTTCAAATGCCCAAAATATTTTTGTAGGGTATGAGAACTTGTTTACCACCCCTCGCAATTATGTTGTTTATCAAACTGTTTCAGAAATGAATATTGATGGAAAAGCTGATGAAACTTCGTGGCAAAAAGCTGTTTGGTCAGCGTATTTCCAGGATATTGAAGGCGACAAAAAGCCAGTTCCAACCTACCACACCCGTGTTAAAATGCTTTGGGATAAACAGAATTTATATATCCTGGCTGAATTGGAAGAACCAAATGTTTGGGCGTATTACACCTCCCGCGATCAGATAGTGTTTCACGAAAATGATTTTGAGATTTTTATCGACCCTGATCATGACACGCACAATTATTTTGAATTTGAACTGAACGCTCAAAATACATTGTTTGATTTGTTTATGCCAAAACCTTACAGGAATGGCGGAAAATATGACATTGATTGGAATGCAGCCGGTTTTAAAAGTGCAGTTTATGTTGATGGTACCATTAACGACCCATCAGATACGGATAAAAAATGGACGGTTGAAATGGCAATCCCATTTTCTGCTTTGGAAATTGAAGGCAGTATTATGGTTCCGGAAAATGGGGATTATTGGAAAATTGGTTTTTCGAGGGTACAATGGCAAACTGAAATCGTTGACGGGAAATATCAGAAAGTAAAGGACTCAAAAACAAATCGATTTTTACCTGAAGATAATTGGGTTTGGAGCGAGCAGGGTGTTGTAAATATGCACTTCCCCGAACGTTGGGGAATTGCAAGTTTTACAACAAATCATGTTGGAGGGGAGCAAATTGATTTTGTTTATCCCGAAGAAGAAACATTTGGAAAATATCTTTGGCTGATATATTACAAACAACACAATTTTAAACGGGAGAATGGAAATTTCGCAGATTCACTCAGGAAACTTGGAATGAATGAAAAAATGACAACAGATTCCGGGGAAATTGTTTCGCTTATAATGGAAACAACCAATGCTGGATTCGAAGCGTTTTTGGAGAATAACAATGGTTTGAAACTAACC
>JBBQPP010000800.1:0-1846 GCA_038217255.1 Bacteroidales bacterium
ATTGAGACTGACAAAGGAATCGCACGGCACTTCAAAACTGATATTCTTCAGAAAAAGGTTTGGTACATGTACGCCAATTCCGACGGTCGAACTTTTGTGCTCGATTTGGAAGATGTAAAAAAGTTCCTGAATGCCAATAAAAGAGGGCAAAAACCATCGGTTGATCTTTATTCTGAACCTGAAGCCAAGAAGGAAAACATGATGAATGTGGGTGAGCTGGATCAAAAGTACTTTACGAAACCTTCTCCGAAGAAAAACCGAAACAACCGAAACCGAAGAGGACAGGGGAGTAGACCGCAGGAAGAAAGAAATCAGGAAACGAAACCTCAGGGAAATAAGCAGCCTGTGAATGTTGCAGATACGAACAATAAGCAACAAAGAAATAAATTTCGCGGAAACAGGCCGCAGGTAAACCGAAAACCAAAGGAATAATACGGTTGTTTAAAATGAAATAATTTGAGTGGATAATTTGAAATTGTCCGCTCAATTTTTTGTTACCAAGAACAGCTTCAATCCTTGTTTTTCAGCCCAGTTTTGCAGGAGAGCGTCCGATTCGGCAAAAGCAAGTAAAAAGCCACCTCCACCTGAACCAAGCAGTTTAATGTAAACTTTTTCCTGAAGTGCTTTGGAAATAATCCGATGAAAGTCTCCTGGAATCATGCGCTGGAAATAAAGCAACTGAAACACGATTAACTGTTCGAGGAAAAGAAAAAACTCCGGATTTTTACATTCGAGAAATGATTCAATGCAACCATTATTTGCAGGGAGAAACTGCCTCTCAAAAGCCTGCTCAAATTCCGGAGAATTAAAACGATCGATGAAATGCTGCACCAGCGGACCAGTAGCTCCGGTTGTTTGCGTATCGATAAGTGCAATAGAAAGATCAGTTTGCTGCAAACTAAAATTAATTATTTTGGGACTTTTTTTTGAGTCAATCCAAATTGTTTGATTTAGAAATGAAATCAGCGGATCAAGTCCGGAGCTTTTACCGTGAAAATAACTTTCGAAAATAGCAAAGTCAGCTTTTAATAATTCCGGCTTAAGCTCGTTTGTGGAGTATAAATAGGCGGCATATTTACTGAAAAGTGCGGCTACCAAAGCACCAGAACTTCCAACGCCATATTGCTGCGGAATATTTGAATTGAAATATAATCCTTCATCAAGGTCTTTTTTCAGGCTTTTCAGGTCAAATCCAAAATTCAATTCCTGAAACGATTCTCCGTGTTTCAGATGTTCGTAAAATTTCATGATTTCAGCCGTACTATCCTGATGCGTTTGATCGGAATCGAAATCGAGAAAACCAGAAAAACGCTCAAATGGTATGGTCAGCGCCATCGCCCCGTACATCAGGCCATATTCGCCAAACAAAAGCAGTTTAGAGTTAAAAGGATCCAATTTATAGTTTAGTAATGATACCTGCATTGAGCTATGAATAAAACATTTTCGTCGATTCGATATACCAATCTGTGCTCGGAGTTAATCCGTCTAGACCAGAAACCGTTCAGATTTTGTTTTAATGGCTCTGGATTTCCGGATCCTTTATGAGGCGTCCGCTGGCATTCTTTTATAAGCGCATTTATTTTATGTAAGATTTTTCTGTCGGTATTAACCCAATACAAATAATCTTCCCATGCTGATTTATCCCAATAAACATCCATTGCTATTCTTCAATGAGATTATTTTTGATCAGGTTCTTTTTACTTCTTATGTTTTCTGCTGACTGTTCGAGTCGTTCGCGATTATTTTTACTTTGAAGTAGATATTGTGTTTCTATGGTCGAGTTATATTCTTCAAGTGACATCACCACAATACTTTTCCCTTTTGGTCGGTGAACAATCAATAATTC
>JBBQPP010000801.1:0-1844 GCA_038217255.1 Bacteroidales bacterium
TTTTTTATAACTTCTGCTAATTGGAATTTGTTTTCGGTTGATTTCGATATATTCATTTGTAAATGATTCGATGCCGGCAATTGATACTACATATGAACGATGAACCCGAAGGAATTCTTTTTGAGGCAGTTTGGCTTCAATGCTCGACATGGTTTCTCTTGTTACCACTGTATTGTCGGGCAAATGAATTTTTATATAATCTGCCAGGCTTTCAATAAAAAGAATATCCGGAATTGAAATCTTAATCATTTTCCGGTCGGAACGAACAAAAATATAATCGCTCTTTTCCGGAATAATTTCTTTAGTTACCAAATTTTCCAGCGGAGTATTTTCATCAAGATACTTGTTAATTGCCTGCAACAATCTTTCAAACGAAATGGGTTTTAAAAGGTAATCGACCGCCTGCAGGTCAAATCCGTCAACAGCATATTCACGATAAGCAGTGGTAAAAATAATTTTGATGTTCCGGTTTATTGATTTTGCAAAAGATAAACCTGATATCTCAGGCATATTGATGTCCAAAAAAATTAAATCTATTTTTTCGGCATTAATAAAATGGAAGGCTTCCAAAGCATTTTTGCAACCTGCCACCACTTTTACCGCATCTATTTTTGCCAGGTGATTTTCCAGAATTTCCCTGGCCACAGGTTCATCGTCAACAATTAAACAGTTTATTGTTCTAAACATTCTTTATTGCATTTAAATCGAAAATGGAAAACCTTACAACATAACGATTATTCTCAATTTCGCTTAGCAATTTATAATTGTCAGTATAATTCAACTCCAGTCTTTTTTGAATATTTTCCAGTCCAATCCCACTTGTTTTCTTTTTTTGATTCCCCTTCAATACTGTGTTGTCAATATAAAATTCAAGTTGATTTTTAACAACTTTCACATTAATTTCAATAGTTAAGAATCCATTTATAATACTTCCATGTTTAAATGCATTCTCCACAAAAGGAATTAGTAACATGGGAGCAATTTGGATGTTCTCATCAATTTCGCTACTGGTAAATGCAACTTTTAACGTGTCCTGAAACCTTATTTTTTCCAATTCAATGTACTCTTTTATATGCAAAACTTCTTCCTTTAAACTTACTGTTGGTTTATTCACCTGGTACAAAATATAATCAAGTAAATTCGACAGTTTAAGAATGATTTCGGGGGTTTGAACAGATTGTTTCAACGCAAAACCATAAATTGTATTTAGGGTATTGAACAGAAAATGAGGATGGATTTGATGTTTTAAATAATGTAATTCCTGCTCTTTTAATTGCAGTTGTGTATTTAAGATTTTATTCTGTAGTTCCTTGTTCTTCGAAATTGTTTTGAAATTATTATTCAGTAAACTGATAAAATTGACGATACCCACCACCAAAAAAACCAAAATCAAAATAAAGAAAAAGTTCTTGCTCATGGGTGGCATAATGGAGATATTAAATTGCAGCAGAAAAATCAAACATGTATATAAAACCAATACAATGATATACGACGAAAAAACAAGCGTGTAAAAGCTGTAAAGAGCAAAATGAAAATACTTTTTTGTGAGCAGAAAGTTAGGCACCAGATAATAATTTAAAAAGTAAGTAACTCCCATTGTAAGCGGTAACAAAGCACTTGAAAACCATGTTATATAAACCGTATCGTTTGAGTTATAACTGAAAAAATAATAAAAGAAAAACCAAACTCCCACCCAAAATAAAATGTGGAGCAACCAAGTCTTCATTTTTATCTTTTTTAGTTTTTCCAATATGTATTATAAGCTTAAAAAAACAAATTTACAGAAAAAGAATGTTTTGTCATTTTTTTATCGATGAACTACCAGTTTAACAAGCGGTTCTGTA
>JBBQPP010000802.1:0-1844 GCA_038217255.1 Bacteroidales bacterium
CCGCGAGAACCCGGAACTTACTGAACGTTTTGAGTTGATGGTGAATGGAAAGGAACTGGCAAATGCTTACTCCGAATTAAATGACCCAATCGACCAGCGCGAACGTTTTGAAGACCAGTTGAAACTCTCGGAGAAAGGCGACGACGAAGCCATGTTTATCGACCAGGATTTTCTGCGTGCTTTGGAATATGGTATGCCACCAACTTCAGGAATGGGAATTGGAATCGACCGACTGGCCATGTTTATGACCAACAGTTCATCCATTCAGGATGTTCTTTTCTTCCCGCAAATGAAACCTGAAAAGAAACAGATTGAACTTACAGAAGAAGAAAAAATGGTTTTGGCTCTTTTAAAAGAAAAATCGCCTGTTTCGCTTGTTGAGTTAAAAGACAATTCAGGATTAAGCAACAAAAAAAGGGAACGTTTCGATTAAAGGGCTTACCAAAAACAAACTTGCCCAGGTTACTAAAATTGGGGATGATTTGATTGTGGAGCTGGTGTGAAGAAAGACCGAAGTTTAAGAAATAGTAAGCCCTTCATCGTTTTGGTGGAGGGCTTTTTTATGGGGAAATGTCATGTTTAAATTGAGCATTTGACATATCTTTATTCCACTAAACAAAATCAACAGCACAATGAACTCAAAACTATCAATCTTTCTTTTCTTTTCGTTAAGTAGTATCTTTTTTATTAATGGTTGTATAAGCGATGATCAGCCAACACCTTTAGGAAAAAACATGTATTCACCATGCGGAGGTATTGCTACAATTGCCAAAAGTAAGGCTGACTGTAAATGTAACATTGTATTTAAAGACTATGTTAATGAATATACTTTTACTGGTATACAATCAGCATATTATAAGTTTGGCCCTGTGTGCAAACAAAATATGCTTTTTATTAAATTTTTTAACTCGGTGCAAGATCACAACGAACCTAATTATGAATTTGGTTTTTATCTGCCACAATTAGCAAATGAGGATTTTTTTAAAATTGATACTTTTCAAATCGACACGCTTCACTATGGAGAATCAAGACTCTCTGGAGGACATAGTGGGCCAATATATGATGCAAATGTTGTTTTAATTTGGGATGAAGTAAATTTAGCAGATGGTATTTATTCAGGTAAAGGTAAGTTTATTATTAACAAAGAAATTCCAGTTAATTATCCTGCCACATATTTCTTCCCTAAACAAGAAATCCCTTTCGAATTTTGTGAATAGCGATGTTAAAAACTGGGGGAAGAAGTTGAAAAAAATATAAATTTGATAACAAGCCTTCGGTTTATTCAACGGAAGGCTTGTTATTTGGGTGATGCGGTTTCCGAACCGCATTTTCTTATTTCAACCCGAGTGCCTCAATTCTTCATCGAGCATGTCTTTCAGGAATATTTTAATCAATGATTGATATGGAACATCCCTTTTTCGGGCCATCATTTTGAGATCATCCAAAATATGTTCGGGCAATCACAATGAGATAGTTTTTGTTGAATGTTTTAGATTAGGAAACTTTCCCTTTTTTGCTTTTCCCCAATCAATAAATTCAGTTGTATCATTTTCTGCTCAAAATACTCTTTCTTCTACTTCTGAATTAAATTTTGGCATTTTTTTAAGCTCGTTCATTATAAATTTTCCTTTCCTTTTTGTTCATGTCCTTTGCAGAAATTATGGGAATCCTACTTATATCTTTATATTTTGATTCAATTTTACTCCAAAATATTTCTCATATATTCCATACTTTTAATTACTTCTTTTACAGGATCTGAATCTTTTGGAATTTCGTATTCCAGTTCGAGAAAAACATCAATTGGCCATTTTTCTTTTTTAAGCAACAACAATATATCTGCAACT
>JBBQPP010000803.1:0-1835 GCA_038217255.1 Bacteroidales bacterium
TCCCCGTCGGCATGGTTTTGATCCCGCCAAATTTCAAAAAATCATGTACGATGATGTTTTGGCGTTTTAAATTTTGTACAGGTTTCGTATGCAATTGGTGTTGCAAGACCGATGAATATTTTTGTAAATACCTACGGAAAATCGAATGTGAAAATTTCCGACAGTAAAATCGCTGAGAAAGTTGACGAGATTTTCGATATGCGCCCAAAGCAATCGAAGAACGCCTGAAACTGCGCAACCCGATTTATGAAGAAACAGCAGCTTACGGGCATATGGGCCGCGAACCACAAACGATTACCAAAACATTTGAATCTCCATATTTCCCAACTTTTAAAAAAGAAGTAGAACTTTTTACCTGGGAAAAATTGGATTATGTTGATCAGGTTAAAAAAGCTTTCGGGATTTAATCCGGAGGGAACATTAATAATGCACCAAAAGGGCGTTACATTGCTGTAACGCCCCTTTTTTGTGCCTGACAATTGAAACTAATTTTATCAGACATCGAATAAATATATAGTCAATATTCAACTAAAAAAAATGCCATGGAAGAAAATTTAATCACAATCGTCACACTCCCGTTTTCCAAAGCTCAGATATTGAAAATGAGGTTGGAGTCAGAAAAAATTGAATGTAACCTTGAAGAAATCAATTTAATCGAAGGTGCGGCAGGTTCGTCTGTCAGGGTAAAAATTCTTGAAAAAGACATTAAACAAGCATTACCTGTGTTGGAAGATTTGCTTGGTGCAAAGCCATTTGTGGAAGAAGTTAAAGCCGAGAAAAAGGAGCGGCATATCCTGGTCCCAATCGATTTTTCGGTACAAAGTGAAAAAGCTTGCAAAATGGCGGTAAATATTGCTGGCATGGTAAACGTAAAATTGATTCTGATACATTGCTATATCAATCCTTTGATCCATTCAATCCCGTTTAGCGATATTTATGCTTACGACTCGTCATTGCTGGCCAGAATGGAGTATTCAGAGGAGAATGCCAATAAAGATTTCCAGGAGTTTGTAACAAAAATGGCAAACGAAATCGGGAAGGAAAAATGGAAATCAGTATCACCTGAATTCATTATCAAATCGGGATATCCTGAAGATGATATTTTGGCATTTGCACAAAAACAACTTTCGCAGTTAATTGTAATGGGAAGTGCAGGAAAACATGCACCTTACGGTACATTGGGGAGTATTGCCGCAGATATTATGTACAACGCGACCATGCCGGTGATGATTGTTCCTGAAGATACCCCGGAAAATATCCTTGATAATTTTTCAAATGTTTTATATGCCACCAATTTCGATGAAAAAGACTTCATTTCGGTTGATAAACTGATGCTGTTGTTAAACCCATTTAATATTAAACTGAAATGTATTCATGTAGGTCAACCAGATGGTGATTATTGGTACATGGCGCGTTTGGAAGGCATGAAGGATGTGCTTCATGAAAAATACAAAGGTTCCGAGTTTGAATGCCACTTAATAACGGGTACTGATATATTGGAATCTATTGAAAAATATATCAAAGAAGAAAAAATCGATATAATTTCATTAACCACCCACAAACGAAATATGATTACCCGCTTGTTTAATCCAAGTTTGGCCAAACGGATGATATTTCATACTCAAACCCCGTTGCTGATTTTTCATGGATAGGGTTTTTGACGTTGTCAGGAGCTTCGCACGCTGACAAGTCAGTGCCGTCAACTAACCTGACAGCGTCCTTAGACCTGTCAGCTTTAACTACACAAAATCCTGTTTCAAAAATGAGGCGGTTTGCTGAATTGTTTTTGAAATGGGGTGATATTCGAAATTAAATTGTCTGGCTATTTTACTGCC
>JBBQPP010000804.1:0-1826 GCA_038217255.1 Bacteroidales bacterium
GAAATGTTTGCGCAAATTGAAGAAATTCAAACACCAGTAATTCATATCGAAAGCGAAGAAATAGAAAATATGGCTGCCGACCCAAATCAGGGATATGCTAAAAAATGGAAAGCTACCATCATTTTGCACGATATTGGAACAAAAGAGAACCGTAAAACAGATATTAAAGCATTCAAAAAAGGCGATTTCGATATTGTGTTTGTGTTTAATATGCTTTTAACCGGATTTGATTCGCCGCGACTGAAAAAACTGTACATGGGCAGAATAGTGAAGGAACACAACCTACTGCAAACATTAACGCGGGTTAATCGTCCATACAAAAATTTCAGGTACGGTTTTGTTGTAGATTTTGCTGATATCCGCAAAGAATTTGATGCCGCAAACAAAGCCTATTTCGAAGAGTTACAGGAACAATTAGGCGATGAAATGGACAAATACTCCGACCTCTTTAAATCAAAAGAAGAAATCATTGAGGAGTTGGAAGCTGCACAGGAAATTCTCTTTCATTTTAATGTGGAAAATGCCGAAGTATTTTCACAGCAAATCAGCCTGATTCAGGATAAAAAGCAATTATACATTCTGAAAAAAGCGTTGGAAACAATCCGGAATTTATTCAATGCCATCCGAATGATTGGACATTATGAATTGTTGGAGAAAGTTGATTTTCGTAAGTTTGGGCAGTTGCTGAACGAAGTAACACGGCACATTGATTTACTGAATTTAAAAGAGGCAGTGGAAGGCGAACCCGAAACCACTAACTTACTGAACGAAGCGCTTGAAAATGTAATTTTCCTGTTCAAAAAAGTATCGGAAGAGGAGATGAAACTGGCCGACGAACTCAAAGACCAGTTGCGCAAAACACGCGAAGCCATGGCAGGGAATTTCGATAAAAAAGACCCGGAATTTATTACGCTTTACGAAGAGTTAAAACGCCTGTTTAAAAAGACCAACCTCGATGAAGTAACACAGGAAGAGATGAAATCGAACATGTTGGCATTGCGGCAAATTCACGATAAAATAACCGAATTGAACCGCAAAAACAACTTGCTTGCCGAGAAATACAGAAGCGATAAAAAATACGCCCGTTTGCATAAACGGCTCATGGAAAAAGGAACATTTGATAAAAAGGAATCTGCAATACATTCCGCATTAATGAATGTAAAAGAAAGAACCGACGAAAAAGTGGTTTTAAATGAATCGGTACTCAACAACGACGGATACTTTGAAGGATTGGTCAGGCAGATTGTAATGGAAGAATTCAAAAAAATAAAACTGGGAGAAAACACAATTCGGCTCGACCTGGATACTGCCCGGTACATTAATGCCAATGTGGTGAAGGAATATATTAACGAATTTAACGGAGTAGCTTAATGGTAACCATAGATTTTAAACAGAAAACACAACAACTGATTGATAACCTGAAATCGGTGTGCGCACAATACGGTTTGGGAAACGACGGCAACGAATTTAAAATTATTGTACAAACGTTTTTGTACAAGTTTTTGAATGACAAGTTTACCCACGAAATAAAGAAAATTGACGAAAACATTGCCAATGCTGAAAACTGGGAAGAAGCCCTGCAAAACCTTTCGGATGAAGATTACGAAATATTGTTGTTCAGCCTCCCGCCAAATACGGCAAAACTGAAACGCGAACACCTGATTTCGTATTTGTACAACAACCAGAACCGCGAAGAATTTGCCAAGCTTTTTGATGATACTTTGCGCGACATTGCCATTTTCAATAACGACATTTTCTCGGTTAAAACTGCCGGTGGCGCCCAGGTAAAACTGTTCGACGAATTAAGCAATTTTATTACCGATGCT
>JBBQPP010000805.1:0-1823 GCA_038217255.1 Bacteroidales bacterium
TCCGAAAAGATGCAAAGTGATTTTTAAAAGAGGCACTTTTGCTTGTTTCAATTGTATGGATTAGTACACGTGAGACTTTCGAAAGTGCCTCCTTTGTATAAAACAAACTACCATTTGTAATAGTTTTGACATTGACAATTATAATTGCATTTCTTAAAAAAGAAAATAATAGAACAGGAAGAAAAAAGGGAAAACTAAGAAAAAGCTGAACGTGAAAACACCTATTTTACCAACCGAATTCCATCAGAATCAAAAGTTATCATTCTTTTCTTATACAAGTTACCTATAGCTTTTTTAAAATTCTTTTTGCTGATGCCGAACATTGCGTTTATCATGTCGGGCGAAGTTTTATCAGTAACTGCCATAAAACCACGGTTTACCTTTAATTCATCGAGGATTTTTTGCGAAATGGCATCCACTTTTTCATATCCTGGTTTTTCGAGCAGCAAATCAATTTTATCGTCTTCACGAACTTTATTGATATAACCTGTTATTTTCTGTCCTTGCGAAAGCTGCTGGTACAACTGGTTTTTATATAAAATTCCCCAATGCTCGTTATTAACAATAGCCTTGAATCCGAGGTCTGTTTCTTCCGCAATTAACAGTTGAACCTCATCGCCAAGTTCGTATTCCGGAGGTGTATTGTCAAGATATTTGTCGATTTTTGCAGATGCTGCAATGCGTTTTGTCAACATGTCAACAAAAACATAAACGAGATAACTCCTTCCCTCCACCATATCTGCTTTTTGCTCACGAAACGGCACAAGTAAGTCCTTTGGAAGCCCCCAGTCGAGAAATGCGCCAAACTTACTAACGGAAACAACTTTCAAAAAAGCAAAATCGCCAACCATGACAAAAGGTTTTTCGGTGGTTGCCACCAAGCGGTCTTCCGAATCGGAATAAACAAAAACGTCAGCCCATCCTGCACTTCTCACTTCTTCGGTAATAAATTTATGGGGCATTAAAATTTCGCCTAATTCCTGTCCATCCAAATACAAACCATTATCGGTTTCACGAACAACTTCGAGCGTATTTATTTTTCCGATTTCTAACATCATAATAAGATTTTGATTTGGCAAAAGTACGTTTAATTGTTCAATGCTGCTTTTTTAAATTCTCTGCAATTTGCGGAGACACTTTAAAAACCGTACCATGCCTTGTACCTTCAGGGAAACTGATTTTTTCGGAAATATCTTCCCAGTTGATTAAATCTTTTGAACGCACCGCTCCCATTTTGTGATCCATGTATTTATCGAAATAAACTATCCACCAATCGCCAATTTTTAAGGGTGTTGGCCCTTCTGCCCAATAATTACCTGTAATTGGATCGGTTGGTTTGCTGTATTTCCCGGTCAACTGTTTACTTGTTGCAATTCTTATGTTTTTTTGGGGTGGAGTTTTTGTTTCATCTTTTAAAAACAAAATGTATTTCCCATTTTCTTTAATCAAAGTTCCGTCAATCACATTAAAACCCTGATCGTAAAAGAGTTTTGTTTCGCTAACAGTGATAAAATCTTTGGTTGTAACATAATACATTCGATGGTTGTATTTGTCATCACCGGTTTTTTCGGTTTCGGGAAAACGTCCGGGAATGGTAGTTGACCAAAAAATCAAATATCGATTTGAACTTTCATCATAATACATTTCAGGTGCCCAGCAGTTTTTAGCAGTTGGCTCGTGTTCCATAACGGGTATAAATTTTTGTTCCGACCAGTGTATTAAATCTTCAGAACTTGTATATCCAATACCTTTTCCTGTCCAACTCACTGTCCAAACCATTTGGAATTTCCCATCTGGTCCACTTATTATACAGGGATCGCGCA
>JBBQPP010000806.1:0-1823 GCA_038217255.1 Bacteroidales bacterium
AATACTTTCGAGATTTATTGCGCCCGTATATAAAACAATGGGTAAAAGTGTAACAACAAAAGAGATCACAAGAAACAAAGCCACCAAACTCCTTGTTACTCCGTCGAAACGTTTTTCAAGGAATTCCGGGATTGTTGTCAACCCCAATTTTAAATACTTCGGAATAAAAATAATTGCCGCAACAACAAGTGCCAGCGCCGAAGTAACTTCCCAACCAATAATTATAAACCCGTTTTTATAGGATGAACCATTCATTCCGATAAGGTGTTCTGTGGAAATATTGGTCATTATCATCGATCCGGCAATGATTATTCCGGTAAGACTGCGTCCACCCAAAAAATAACCGAAAGATGAATCCAGCTTGTCTTTTCGAAGTTTAAACCAGGTGTAGAAAGCGACAAAGGCCGTAAATCCTATAAAAGTAATTACCGTCAGCATGGTTTTGATGAGTTTATTTCCATTCGTTTATCCTTTTTGTATTGTTCAGTTATAAAAAATACCGTTGTTTTTTCTTTTGTTCTGCATAGTTTTCGAATGCTTTTTGCACCGATTCCGATTCTGAAACTTCGGCAATTGGCACATCCCACCAGGCATGACCATAGCCAGCCATTTTCCGTTCAGGAACTGTTTCAATATAAATTACAGTTGTCCGTTCTTCTTTTTTAGCATTTTTAAGCGCTTCGTTGAATGAAGCAATATCGGTGGTTTTGTAAACTTTTGCCCCCAAACTTTGGGCATTCAAAGCCAAATCTACCGGAAGTTGTTCTCCTTCCAGGTATCCGGTTTCCTGGTTTCGGTATGAATATTTTGTACCCCAACCTTCACTGCCAATTGATTTCGACAGACCGCCAATGCTGGCAAATCCATTGTTGTCGATTAAAATTATTGTTAGTTTGTACCTTTCCTGCAGTGAAGTGATTATTTCTGAGGGCATCATTAGATAACCGCCATCACCCAAAATGATATAAATCTCCCGTTCAGGGCAAGCCATCTTAGCCCCCAATCCGCCCGAAATTTCGTAACCCATGCATGAATAACCATATTCAAGATGAAATCCTTTGGAATTTCGTGTTCGCCAGAGTTTGTGCAAATCACCGGGTGCACTGCCTGAAGCACAAAGAACCACATCGTTTGCATCGGAAAAAGTATTTACCGCGCCAATTACTTCAGCCTGGCTTGGTATGGATTTATCTTCAGCCTTATAAGCCAGAGTTACTTTTTCGTCCCAACTTTTATTGAAATCGGCAACACGTTTCCGATATGCATTATCAACTTTGTAAGAAACCAGTTTTTCAGAAAGTTCTTCCAAAATCACTTTTGCATCGCCGGTTAAAGCCAGTGCAACGTGTTTGTGTGCATCAAATTCGGTAATATTTATATTGATGAACCGTACATTTTTATTTTGAAATGCTGTTTTTGAAGCAGTTGTGAAATCACTGTACCGTGTGCCAATTCCGATCACCAAATCAGCTTCGGAGCTGATTGCATTTGCACCTTCAGTACCGGTTGCACCGGTTGCTCCCAGGTTGTGCGGGTCATTGTAAGGCAGTGAACCTTTGCCTGCAAAAGTTTCTCCAACGGGAATCCCTGTTTGATGCACAAAAGTTGCCAGCGCTTTTTCGGCTTCACTGTAAATTACGCCACCACCGGCAATTATCATTGGTTTTTTTGCTGAACGAATCCATTCAACGGCCTTTAGCAAATTAGATACATCAGGGCGTGGACGTGCAATGTGCCAAACCCGTTTTTCAAACATTTCTGCCGGAAAATCAAAGGCTTCGGCCTGAACATCCTGCGGAACACAAAGTGTAACTGCCCCTGTA
>JBBQPP010000807.1:0-1821 GCA_038217255.1 Bacteroidales bacterium
GTGAAAGTTGCAGCGGCAGGATTTAGCAAATCAGGATTTACATTTCCATTCCGTGCTGCAGTTGATAATTCTTTTAACTGGCTAGACAGACCAGTGATTGAAAGATCGTCGGCATTTTTTAGTGCAGGAACCATTAATCCGCGTTCGGTGTCAACAGCCAAACCAAGGTGTACTTTGTTGAACCATTTTATTTTGTCGCCGTGGTAGTGTGTATTTGCCTGTGGGAATTTTTCCAAAGCACGGATAACGGCAAAGCAAACCAAATCGTTAATTGTGATATTTTGCTTGATTTTCCCTTCGGCAAATTCAGCTTTAAATTTCTTGCGTAAACGTTGCAATTGACGAGCATCGGCACTTAAATGGTGCGTCAATTGTGCCGAGTTTTGCAACGACTGGTGCATTGCATTTGCAATCAGTTTGCGGATATTCGGAATCGACTTGATTTCAAAATCATCACCTGATTCCAAAACAACGGTTGGAGCCTGAGGAGCAATGGTTTTAGGAGCAACTGTAACTTTTGCATGTTCAACAGCTTTTTTAACTACTTTTTCTGCGTTTTTCACATCGCGGGCAATAATTCGACCGTGTGGACCCGAACCTTTTAACGATTGAATGTCAACTCCTTTTTTCTCTGCCATCTTTTTTGCCAATGGCGAAATGCGAATTCTCTTGTCCGAAGAATCGATATCTACTTCAAATTCAACTACTTTTGGGGCTTCTTCCGCGGCTTTTTCTTCAGATTTTTCATCTGTTGGTTCAGCTCCGGGAACAAATTCATTGATTGATTCACCCTTTTTCCCGATAAGCGCCACATTTACTAAAACCGGAACTTCGTCTCCTTCATTAAAAAAAGTGGCCAAAAGAATTCCATCTTCTTTTGCTTCTTCTTCAAATGATGCTTTGTCGGTTTCATAAGAAAAAAGAATATCGCCTACACTAACCTCTTCGCCAACGGTTTTATACCACTGCCCCAAAATGCAGGTTTCAACCGATTGGCCTTGGCGAGGCATTAAAACAGGTACTGCCATATTTTATTGGTTTTATAATTTTAATTTCAACTTGTCAATACAAATAATTATTTTACAAAATATTATATGTCTGATTATCTGTATTTTGTATTTTTTAAAAATACCAGGTTGTAAAAATATATTTTTTAACTTGTATTTACAAGTTGTTATGAAAGTTTTAATTTTATTTTAACTTTGAGTCCACTATGGAACAAATTCCACAATATCGAAAACTTTACGAATTGCTTCGGAAGCACATAGTCGAAGGCATTTATGAAGAAGGAAGTTTATTGCCCTCGGAAAACGAAATGTGTGCTACTTATCAAATGACCCGTCCAACTGTTCGACATGCACTCGAAACATTGGTAAAAGAAGGATTGATTCTGAAGCAGCAGGGGAAAGGTAGTATCGTTAGGAAACAAATACAGAATATCGGCATTTTGTCCATTTCCGGTACGGCTTCCGCAATTGGTGTGCGCTATCTGAAAACCGATATTTTGCAAAAACCTGAAATCCGTGTTTGGCCGGAAAATTTCCCTTTCGAACTTTCGAATATTGAGAAAGAAATGGGTTGTGTTTATATGGAAAGACTTCGTTACGTTGATGAAGTTCCTGTTTTTTATGATATTAACCATTTACCAAACACCTACTTACCAAGAATTACAACACGTTCATTTGAAAATAAATCATTATTTGAAATCCTCCGAAAACATTATCAAATTGAAATATTGGGTGGCGAACAAAAGTTAAAGGCAATTAATCCCGATGAGAAAATAAAACAATTGCTCAAATTAAAATCTGGCCAACCCGTTTT
>JBBQPP010000808.1:0-1810 GCA_038217255.1 Bacteroidales bacterium
AGCAGGAATTCCACTACGTCCTTCTGGCTGTGGTAGTTAACCGGATTGTTGCCTACTCGTGTGATAGTTGTTTTGTTCAACTTACCAAGCGTGTACCAGTAATGTACTGATTGCACACTAACGCCAAATATCTGGGCTACCTCTTTTGTCGTATATAATATTCCGGGGTCGCCTTGAATTGTATTTTCATTCATGTCAGTTTCATGTTTATCTCCCAAATTTAATCATAATTACTGTACTTTTTAAACCATACTTTGTTCGACTACCGTAGGAAGCCGAACCATTCATATTGAAAATTTTCCCCCTTCATTCACATATCGCAAACAGCCGAATCTACTCAGTCAGCCGTTCCGACTGGTTCTAAATAAAGAAGTCTAAGGTATTCGTCCTTCGAAATATATAAATCCGTAAGAACCGGATTTAAAACCCTACAAAGGCCCTTGCTCTGCGGTTAAAATTTACTGCCCGCTGCAAAAGAAGGCAGCGAAGTAAATTTCCCACTGGTTCAAGACCTCCAATATTCCGCTGTACTCATGCTCTTACTTCGGAACTGGCATAACCTCATTGCATTCAGTAAGCAAAGTTCTGGTTTCTTCGAAAAATGTAAAGACGAACTTTTTGAAAACTCCTGATGGAATTTTTTCAAAAAGTTTCCTTCGGATGCGTTCAGTTTTATTCATCGTTTATGCGCTAAGCTTTTTGGTATAAAACTGACATGCACATCTTGACAATATTTCTCATGAATTCCAGACCTGGCTTACATAATTTTAAAGAGGTTAGCCAGATACCTCATTCAAATCTGACAAAAAATTAAAATTTTTTATCATGAAATTATTTAACTTTTTTAATTATTTAACAAGTTCGTTAACAGGTATTTTAGTTACTTCTCCTTTCATCTTCTTAGCGTTTCCAATTTTGAAATTCAGCGTTCTTTTGCTGTTTGCATACATCATTGTGACAATTATTTCTTGGGTTTTAACTCAGTGTTGTTTGGATGTCTGGGCAAAAAACGGATTTCAGGAATAATTAAAAGGGCTCACGCCCTTTTTTCTTTTTTAATCAATTCTTAATCAAAATAAATTAACCGATCGAAAGGCCACAATACAATACAAAATGAAAAATTTGAATATTTCTTGGAAAATTGTTACTTCTGAAGGTTTCTGGATTTGTGTGATAATGGGAATTCTTCCTTTTGGCGGAATGTCTTTTGCTTCTTTTTCTAATCCTGTTCAAACTCTTGATACCGTTTTATTCGGTTGCTTTTCCGGCCTTATAGCTGCTGCCTTTTTGATTCTTTCAGTTTGGATGAATTATCGGTGGTTTAAAAGCGATTTAAAAACTAAAAAATAGAAAAAGGGCTTACGCCCTTTTTTTTATCTCGTAACACAAAACCAAAACCAAAATCGTTTCAGCCCGCTTCGCGGCCTGAAACCCCGGATTAATATTCTGTTTTTACTTCTGTTTTTACCCCTGTTTTAGTTTTACCAGAACTGGTGATATCACCATCGTAATTATCAGTATTATAAATTGTTGTGATTTTTTCAGTTCATTCAGTTCATTCAGTTTTTATTCAATAATAAAGATCAGGGCGATTTCCGTAGCAATCGGAACCGTTCATTTTTCCAAATCTTTCGCAGGAATCGAAAGGATTTTCCCTTCATTCACATATCGCTCCCGATAGCTATCGGGACAGCCGAATCTACTCAGTCAGCCGTTCCGACTGGTTTTAAATAACGAAGTCTAAGGTATTCGCCCATCGAAATATATAAATCCGTAAGAACCGGATTTAAAGCCCTCACAAAAGCCCTTG